>JBGTKH010000304.1:0-9376 GCA_041744735.1 Pirellulaceae bacterium
CCATCGAGCGGCGCACTCATTTAGTTCGGCCGGCGCTCTGTGTTCTTCGTCAGTTCGGCCAGCCGCCGTTGAACTTGCGGCGTGAGCAGGTCGGCGGTGTAGCGCCAGCTCCAGTTGCCTTCGATGGTGCCGGGGATGTTCATGCGGGCTTGGCTGCCGAGGCCGAGGATGTCTTGCAGGGGGATGACGGCGGTGTCGGCGGTGGACGAAAGGGCCAAGCGGATCAGGTCCCAGTGGATTTCGTGGCCGTCGGTGTGCGTGTAGTCCAAGACGGTGCGGCGTTCGTGTTCTAGGTTGCGAAACGCGCCGTCCGATTGCGGTTGCGAGAGACTTTGGAACCAGCCCACGGCTGTGTCGTTGTCGTGTGTGCCGGTGTAGACGACACAGTGATGAGGGAAATTGTGCGGACGGTGATACCAGCCCGTGTCGTCGGCAAAGGCGAATTGCAGCACGCGCATGCCGGGCAGTCCCAAATCGTCGCGCAATCGATGGACTTCAGGCGAGATGGAACCGAGGTCTTCGGCCACCAGCGGCAAGTCGCCGAGTTGACGGCGAGCTTCATCGAAGAGCTTGCGGCCCGGCCCTTGGACCCAGCGGCCGTCGATCGCCGTGGTGTGATCGGCCGGCACTTCCCAGTAGGCTTCGAAGCCGCGGAAGTGGTCCAGCCGCAGCATGTCGCACATCTCACGGGCGTGACGAATGCGAGCGATCCACCACGCGTACTGTGTTTGCTCCAAGGCATCCCAGCGGTACAGCGGGTTGCCCCAGAGTTGTCCGGCGGCACTGAAATAATCCGGCGGCACTCCGGCCACGGCCGTGCGCCGCCCCGCGGCGTCCAGATGAAACAACGGCTGATGACTCCACACGTCGGCACTCTCGTACGCCACGAAGATCGGCATGTCGCCGAGGATGCGGACGCCGCGCTGGTTGGCGTAATCCCTCAATGCCCACCATTGCCGGAAGAACTGATACTGCAGAAATTTTTCGTGGTCAATCTCACGTTGCAATCGCTGGGTTTCGCGTGCCAGTGCCTCGGGGTGTCGCTGAACGAGCGACGGCTCCCACTGATTCCAATCGGCGCCGTCGTGGGCGTTGGTCAGCGCGATGAACAATGCATAGTCGTCAAGCCACGAGCGATTGTGTTGACAAAAGTTTGAGAAGTCGTCGTGTTGTTCGCCACCATCGGCAGCCCGGAATCGCTGGAACGCACGCTTCAGCAAACTCGCCTTGAATGGTCCGACACTGTCGTAGTCCACTGCATCGCCGGGAAACTGCGGCGCGTCGGCCAAGTCGGCAGCGTCCAGCCAGCCATCGTCTTTGAGCCGGTCCAAACTGATCAGCAGCGGGTTACCGGCGAACGCGGAATACGCCGTGTAGGGCGAGTTGCCTTTGGCGGGCGGCGCGAGCGGCAGGACTTGCCAGATGCTCTGTCCGGTTCGCTCAAGAAAATCAACGAACCTGTACGCCGCTTGTCCCAGATCGCCGATCCCGTGGGGCGCAGGCAGGGAAGTCACGTGCAGCAGGATGCCCGACGATCGTGGAAATCTCACAGTCGCTTCTCAATCGCATGATGACCGGCAATTTTCATTTGCGGGACGGTCGGCCCCGCACGTGTCGAAGGGAGAGGCACCCCGGCGCGTGTCCAGCATAGGACCGGCGCGTACGCGTCGTCAACTACCCGCGACACACCAAAAAAAGGGCTGGGCGACACGTGTGTCGCCCAGCCCTCCAAAGGAATGGACAAGAATCCACCGACGAACTCTCGGTTCGTCAACCGCCTAAGAAACTAGTTTTGCACTGCGAACGTACCGTTGTCGGCCACGTTCAGTGTTTAGCGGGCAATGCCAACAGCAAAGGCCGCACCGATGAAGCCCAGATCGCCGCGGGTCGAGGCAATTTCGCCGCCGGGCGGCAGGATCGCGTCCAGCGCGCCAATGCCACTCAAGATACCGTCGAAGCCGCCGGCACCTTGCCAGACCTGCGCCTCAGCAGCGCCGCGAGCGAAGAACTTCGCACCGTAGCGAATCTCGCGCGACCATTCGGCGCCGACTTGCAACTCCAACACGGTGATCAGGTCGTTGCCTCGGCTGCCCACCGCGGCGGCCAAACCGTCCAGACCGAATCCAGTGACGTCTTGAGGATCAACGATTGCGATCGCGGCGCTGCGCTTGACGTTGCCGTACAGCAACGACGCGCGGCTGTTCGCGAACAACGCCAGATTGGAACTCCCCAAGTAACGCTTGCCTTCCAGGGCCACCGTCGGGCCGCCGCCGTCAAAGCGTTGGCTGGTCAACGTATTGAGGGCAACCGGGCCGGCCGCGGCAAACGACGCCGCGTCCGTCAGGTGCACGGACCCGTATCGTCCGCCGCCGCTCAGCGTAAACACCCAGCGGTCCCAATTGATGACCTGCGTCATTTCTACGTCCAAAGCGTGGACTTCCAATCCGGCCAGAACCGTCTCCGTCAACCCAGGACCACCCAGCGGCGACGCCACGGGACCGGCGCTCTGGTCATACTGCCAGTAACGAACTCGGCCGCCGAAGCCGTCACAGTTCTGCTTGCCAATCCAAAACCGCGGCGCGGGGTTCATGCCAAAGCTGGCCGTTGATGGCGTGCCGGCGCCTCCCAGCAATCCCACAAGGCCCGCCAGGTTGGTGCTCGGGTTGCGGGCATCTTCAAAGAACGGCTGGACGACGGTAATTTCCACACCGCCCGTCCAACCCGCCGTGGCGTGGCAGCAGGCATCGCAATCCACGGCATTCTCGCCGCAGCCGCCACCCAGTTGCTCACGCAACGCCCGCACGTCCGCTTCGAGCGCGTCGATTCTAGCTAACGCGCTGGACGTGTAAGCGATATCCTCGGCCCGAACAAGCGCGGCCGAGCCCAAACAGGCCACGGCCACGGCGACCATCACAACGCGAGTGCTCAATCTCATCGAAGACACCTCCATGCAAATTGATTAAGGCGGCGGCAAATGCAGTCCTACCGGCACGATCTAAAGTTCCGGTGAATGCGGCCAATTCGTTACGACCCCGTTCTGCCGTATTTTGCCATCGGACGGTCGGCGCAGGAGAAACCACTATTATGCAAGGCCGCGTCATTTGCGGAACGACCGTGATCTTCAGCACAATCCTTATAGGCCTACGTTAGTTCAAGAAATCCGGCAAGTAACTGTCGCCCCCGCCGCTGTTTTCCAGCAGCTTCTGCTGCTCGTTCTCGTGCACACGCTGTTCCGCGTGCCGCAGCGCGATGTATGAGCCGCGCATGAGCCGGTCTTCCTTGCCGGAGCCGGCCTCGATGATGATGGCGGATTCGTCGAGCAGTTTCTTTTCCGCCACGTTGATGCCGTAGCAGCGAGTCTGGCAGAGGCCGCAACCGACACATTTGTCGGCCCGCACGACCGGCGCGACGAAGCCGGAGCCTTCGATGGGCAGACCCAGTTCATCCACCTCGGTGCCGACGCGCGTGAACTCGATGGCGTCGTAGCCGGCGGCCACGCATTCGTCCACGCACAACTGGCACGCTTCACGGCCGGCGTAGGGCAGGCAGGTTTGCTCGTTGACGATGGCCAGCCCCATGCGGGCCACCTTCTTTTCTTCCAGCGGCAGAGCGCGAATCGCGCCGGTCGGGCAGACCTGGCCGCAGGCGTTGCAGCTTGATTCGCAGCCGGCCCAGTCGGCCACGACCTGCGGCGTCCACAGTCCTTCCAAGCCCTGTTGAAAACCCATCGCCTGCAGCACGTTGCTCGGGCACACTTTAAAACACTCGCCGCAGCGAATGCACATTTCCAGGAACTCTTGCTCGGGCACACTGCCCGGCGGACGCACCGGCAGATAGGCGTTGGGGTCGTGCAGATTCGCGCCGAAGGTCTTCGTCACCGCGGTGATGCCGACGCCGCCAGCCACTGCAGCCGCGGTTCCGGCGGCCAGCGACAAGAATCCGCGCCGGCCGAGTCGCGTCTCGTGAGTGGGTGGATCGTTTTCCACTTTCAGCTCGACCTTGTTCCAGCGCTCGACGAATTTGATCGCCTGAGTCGGACAGACGCCGCCGCACGTTTGACACAGCGTGCAGTCGCTGGTGCGCGTGGTGAAGTCGGGCTTGATCGCGTCGAACGGACAAATCTCCACGCACTTGTTGCAGTTGATGCACGTGGATTCAACCTTACGTTCGCTCACGCGAATCAAGTTGCCAAGGGAAAACACCGCGCCGCTGGGACAGACGTACTTGCACCAAAACCGCGGCTTGAACAAACCCAGCCCCAGCACGACGAAAAACAGCCCGATCGACACAAAGTGCCCGGCGTTCATCGGCGCGACTTGGTGCCAGCCGCGCATGCTGCCAGTTTGCAGCGGCTCGAACAGGAACAGCATCCCGCGCGTCACAACCGGGATCGCCGCCACGTAGCCGGACACCAGCACGCCGAACATCGACGCGATCAGCGTTCCCAACAGCAGATAGTACTTGATGTGCACCCACCAGCCGTCGTCCGCAACGCGAAACCGCGTCACGCGCTTGCCGATCACCCAATCGAACAAATCGATCAACGTGCCCAGCGGGCAAATGTAGCCGCAAAAGCCGCGCGGGATAAAGACGCTGATCACTAGAATAATGCCGGCGAAAGTGAGCGACCAAACCCACGACTTGGCCGCCAGCGCCGTCGATAGGCTGACCAGCGGATCGATGATCAAGATGCTGTCGGCCGGCAGCACTTCTTTGGCCGCCAGCGAATCCGTGTAGTGCGAAGGCCAACTGCCCGGCGGCGCTTCGTGTAATGTCCACGGGCCGCTGCTGAACGTGAGCTGCATGAGCAGGTCGGGAGCGAGCGATTCCACCGGCTCGATTTCCAGCCGGCTCGGTTCGGACTTGAGGACTCGGAAGCCGCCGACGTATCGCTGCTGCTGGTCCGCGATGCTCTCATCCGCCACGTGCAGCGTCATACCGGTCTTGATCCGCTGGATGATCGGCTGCTCGGTGACCAGCACCGCTTTGCCGGTCGCTTCGATCGAATGCGGCTGCCAATTCGGCCAGATCTTCGCCGGCTGTGCGCTGTACGGCCAGCAGACGTAGAAGAACAGCACCAGGAAGATCACGAAGCAGATCGCTTGAATCGTTCTCCGCACCGGCGACGATAGCCACGAAGGGCCGACCCGCTTCAACACGCGGCGCCACAAGCCCGGCTTGCCCGTAACGCGGTCGGCAAACAGCGCTTTGGGCAGCACTCGCTTCGCGGCACGCAGCAACAGTCCATCCGACGGCGCCGCGGCGTTCTTTTTCGTCTTGCGGAGAAATGGGAGAAAGATATCCAGCCGCATCGTTGTGACCCGTTTGATATAAGCATCCGTGGCCGACCTGAATCCGTGGGGTAATCAGCAGTGTACTCCCCACCGATTCAGGACGGTCACGGATTTGGAAGAAGATTAGGTCATCGAGTTTTTGAGAATGGCATGAAGTACTTCGTCGTCAATTTGCCCCGCTGGCCAGCGCTTTGGCCGTGGCGTTGATGATGGCTTCGGACGTGATCGTCGCGTTGGTCGTGGCGTCAACTCCTTTGACGCCTTGCTTGGCAATGATCTTCGCAGGCGTGTCGGTCAGCGCCGAGTAAAACTGTTTCTCGCGATGCTGTGTGACGCGCACCGATTCGATGCGGCCGCTGCGCACAACGACGTTAACGCCGACCTGCCCCTCGTATCCTAGACTGCTCGCATCGTATGAACCGTCACGCACGCGGCTGACGTCGGTCAACTCGAATAGTTTAATGGCGTCCATACTGGCGCGAGCGCGGGCCTGAAACTTCTCGATGCGTTTCTGCTGCTGTCCGGTCGCGGGAACGTCCAACACTTTCTGATAGTATTGCAGGGCTTGTTGATATTGGCCGGCGACGCGACTGGCATCGCCCGCGTGCATGTAGGCCGTGTCAGGATAACCTTGACGAGCCAGCGCGTCGCACAGTTGCAACGCCTTTGTGGTGTCGCCCATGTCCGCCAGCAGCTTGATCGTCGAGACCGTCGCCGGCGCTTTGTCCAACAATTCATCGGCCATCGACTTGCTGCCCAAGCGCCAGTAGCATTCGGCCAACAGCACCGTTTTGCCCGGCACCACGTCCGGGTACTGCTCGACGCCCGCCTTGCGCAGCCAAAACGCCGACCGCGCGTAGTCTTCCAACAGATTGTGATACATGCCTCCCAATGACTGCATGACGCGCGACGTGGTCTTGGAGTCATCTTTGTTCACCACCAGCAGGTGATGCATCAACCGCACCCCTTCGCGCCACTTGCCGGGATTCGTGTTGATGACGTCCCAGACGTATTGGCCCATGTTCTTCTGATTATTCCAAGCGCCCTGCGGCTTTTCCGGCCAAGTCAGATCCAGCGACTGTGGATAGTTCAAGGGCGTGGAGTTGTACCAATCGGGCGGCGTGCGACCGAGCTGATCGATCAGCGCTTCGACCTCCGCGCGAGTGCGCGTGTCCTTGCTGCCGAGTGTGTTGCCGGTGCCAGTACTGCCGCTGGTGCTACTGCCGGTGGTGCTACTGCCGGTGGTCGAACCGGTCGCGGGCCGGCTGGTTGCCGTGCCCGGCCCCGCCGAGGTTGTCGCTCCAGCGGTCTTCTCGTTCAGCACGTATCGCTTGTCGCCAATCGTGACGGCGTGAATGGTCGACAATTGATAATTCGAGGTCACCTTCTTGCCGCTCACCGTGATCTCAACTGTCAGCACCGTGTCGGTTTTGGAGATGACGATGCACTCGACCTTGCTGCCGCTGAGAAACTCGATCGTGGCGGCGTGCGCGGAGGTCGACAACATCATCACGACGACGACGAGCGACGCGAGCAGGCGCGGCCACAGCGGCGAGGGGAATTGAGTTACTGTTGAATAAAGTTTCCAAGAATTCATATAGCCTCTTCTCGTAGGCCGCAATGGTAATCCGGCCGGATTGCAAATTCGGCCTACACTGTAGCCTGACTCTCCGAGTCGGGCGTCGTTCGACCCGACTCGGAGAGTCAGGCTACGTCGGTTGCGGCCTAACCGCGTTAGGCCTCAATCGGAAAATCCTCCGTGATCAGCGTGCGACCGTCCTTGAGTACGAAAAACGCATCGGTGCCGGGCATCGATCGGACGAGTTCCAACCCGCGCTCCGGCCCCAACACAAACACGGCGGTCGAGAGCGCGTCGGCTTGCATGGCCGTGGGCGCGGCGACTGTGACACTGGCCAGTTCGTCGGGCGAGCGGCCGCTGCGCGGGTCGAACACGTGATTGAAGCGGAAGTCATCGCTGAACGTCGTGGCATAATCGCCGGACGTCGCCAGGCAGCGGTCCGCTAACTTGGCCAGCGAGATAAAAGCGTCCTCGTGCCTCGGATGCTGAATGCCGACCGTCCAACGTTCGCCGTCCGCCTTGTCGCCCAGCGCGCCAATCTCGCCGGTGTTCACCAGCGCATGTGCGACTCCGCGCGAACGTAGAGCAACGATCGCTCGGTCCGCCGCGTAGCCTTGAGCGATGCCGTTCAGCGTGATCGCGGTGCCTTCGCCGCGCAGCCGAATCTGTCGCGAGGAAATCTCCACGCGCCGCCAATCAACTTGCCGGCGAGCCGCGGCGACCGCCTCTGAATCCGGCAGCGCTGCGGCCTTCTTAGCTTCTGCGTAGAGCGCCCACAGCGGCTGCACAGTAACGTCAAACGCGCCGCCGCTGCGCTGCGACATCGTTTGCGCGTACTGCAGCACTTCAACGAAATGGGGATGCGGGTCGTCGAGCACTCCGTCGCGGTTTAGCCGGCAGAGCTGGCTGTGTGGTCGGTAGATGCTCATCAGTTCTTCGACCAACTCCAACTCGGCGAAGGCGGCGTCCACCGCGCCGCGGGCCACATCCGGCCGCGCGTGCAGAGCGGTCATCGACACCTCGGAGCCCAAAGCCCACGACGTGCGCGTGGCGGATTGCAAACCGGCGTGAGCCACTTCGCGGGACAATTGCTGAGTTGAACCGGCACTGGTTGCATTGCGCAGCAACCAAGCTGCCGCGCCCAAACTCAGCGCGCCGCCCGTACCCGCCGCGACATACAGGAACTGACGACGATTGATAGTCGGCATGGTTCGAACCTCACGTTTCGGTATACGAGCCCGACGAGGAAAAACTGCTGTGCTCGCTCGATTGCGCGTTTCGACTCTCTTGGTCACCACGTGGCCTTGTCCCCGTGGAACGATGTTTAGAAACCAGATCGAAAGGAACATCGCGAGTCGTTCGACACGACCGGGCTTGTCCCGGTCGGGCGATGTCGATTGCTATGGCAAACATCGCTCCACGGAGACAAGCTCCGTGGTGGCGAGGAAAAACTCGTGTTGCTTGTCGTTCTGGTTTGCAAACATGCACCCACGGGGACAAGCCCGCGTGGTGAGCGGCGGAAAACACACAACTTCAAAACTTGCGAGTCTGGCTTGAACTCCGGCCCCTGCCCCGAGGCCGGGGTTTCTCGGATTCTAACAGAAATCTATGGCGCTAGTCGCGCTCGCGGCGTTCCGGCACGATCACACGACGATCGCCTTCACGATGACCGCCCTCGACGCCATGCTCGCCGACGGCCAGCACACGCTGATCCGCGGTCAGCTCGGTGATGAAGAACACGTTGCCTTCGGCGTGGCGGATGTTCAGGTTGCCTTCCAGCTTGGGACGCAGTTTGTTGATGAAGGCCGCCTGGATTTCACGCTGCTCGGCACCGCGTGCTTCGCCTTCGCCGTCACGCAACGGCATGGGGCGGATTTCGATCGTCTTGCCGACCAACAGCCGCGGGGCCTTGGCCTTGTTCACGTTCTCCCAAACCTTGTTGATCAAGTTGACCTTGATAAAGGCGTTGTTTTCCAAGCCTTTTTCCACAACCACTGCGCGGACGTTGCCGTTAAATCCGAACACCGCTTCCGGCAGGCCGCCTTCCGGTTGACCTTCGCGCTGTCCGTCACGTGGAGCGTCACTGCCTTCACGAGGCACTTCGCGCTCACCGTCCCGCGCGCCTTCCTTTTGTCCTTCAATCAAGATCGGGCGGTCGCCTTCTTCGGCCGAGGCGCCGGCGGCGCCAAACGTCACGAATGCGGCACACAGTGCCAATGCCAACAGTCGAGTCAGTTTCATCGTTCTTCTCCTCTGCTCTTTTTGAAAAATGCGCCGGCAGCGATGTGCTAACCGGCAAACAGGTCACGAATCGCATGGCCGTCACGCACCAACGTGATCGGCCGTCCGGTGTTCGAGTGATATTCCTTCTGCGGGTCGATGCCCAAGTTCTGGTAGAACGAAGCGGCCACGTCGTCCGGCGTGAAGCCGTCGCCCGCCGGTTCGGCCGCCGTGTCGTTGCTGGCTCCGATCGCTTGCCCGCCGCGGACTCCGCCGCCGGCCA
>JBGTKH010000305.1:0-5866 GCA_041744735.1 Pirellulaceae bacterium
GCGCGATGCTGGAACTGTACCGCATGATCGGCGAGGTGCGCTCATGATCTTGCGCACGATTCGCGTCGAAGGCTGGCGTTGTTTCGCGGCGGCGATTGAAGTGGGTCCATTGGGCGATGGTCTGAACATCATTCACGGCCCCAATGGCAGCGGCAAATCGACACTCATGATGGCTCTGGTGCGCGGGCTGTTCGACAGTCACAGCGTGAGCGGCAGCGAGATCAAGTCGCTGCGTCCGTGGGGCCGGCCGCTGAATCCGAAAGTCACGATCGAATTCCAACAGGGCGAAATCTGTTATCGGCTGCAAAAGCAGTTCGTCAACTCGGCTTCGTCGTTGCTCAGCCGCAAGGAAGACGGCCGCTACGTGCCGCTGGCCGAAAGCCGCGACGCCGACGAACGGGCCCGGCAAATCCTGGCCGCCGAAGCACCCAGCCGCGGCGTTTCCGATCAGCGTCATTGGGGACTGGCTCAGATTCTGTGGGCCACGCAGGGTCATCTGCAGATCGAGCAACTTTCGGGACCCGCGCGGTCGACTCTTCAAGACGCCCTGAGCGCTCAGGTGTCCGGCCCCGGCGCAGAAGCGTTAGAAAAAAAGATCACGGAAGCGTTCGATGAATACTTTACGCCCGGCGGCAAACTGCGCGGCGGCGCGCTGGCGCCCGCTGTCGTCGGGTCGCAGACGCAGCTCGAAGAGGCCCGGGTGAAACAGCGCGAGTTAAGCAGACGCCTCGAAGAATTCGACGTGGCCAGCCGGCGAATCGAAGACTTGCGTCAGACTACCGATCAAGCAAAACACAGTGAACGGGAGTTGACCGACAAGTTGAAGGTGGCGCGAGAACAGGCGCAAGCTTACAACGTGTTGCTTGGCCAGCGAAAGCTGCACGAACAAGAGGTTCGCGGGGCCGAAGAACGCTATAAGAATCTCAAAGAAAGAATCGACGCGATCGCCAGAGCACGCCACGATTTGAAAACGGCGGGCGAGCAGCTTCAAAAACTGCTGGACGACGCGCCGGCTCAGGCCGAGCAAGTTGAGCAATTCCGTGGCGTGGCCGAGCGAACGAAACAGGCAGTCGAGCAGGTGCGGGCGCAGCGTAACCAAGTGCAGGCCGCGCGGCAAGAGGCTCAATGGGCGGAACGATTCACGTCGGCGATCGCCACGCGGGCGGAACTTGACAAGCGGCTCGAACAAATTGATGCGGCGCAGCGCGAGTACGATCAACTGAACGAGCAGCGGAATCGGCTCAGTGCGCCGGATGCCAAGACGCTGGCGTCGATCAAGCGCACGGCCCGAGAGCGCGATGATGCTCGACTGCGGCTCGACGCGGCCGTGATCACCGTACGCGTTATCCCGGAAGCCGATTCTAATGTGGAGATTACGGCGGGCGAAGAGACGGGAATCACACCGCTTCAGTCCGACGTGCCGCTGACGATCAAAGGTGCACCCGACGTCGCCTTTCGTATTCCCGGCGTGGCGCGAGTCGAAGCTACTGGCCCAACGACTGGTGTGAATGAACTGCGCGACCAGTGGCAACGCGCCACCGCACAACTTGATGCATTGACCGCAAGCTTCGGCACTGGCGATGTTGAACAATTGGAGCAACTTCACGCGCAGGCTGCTGAACTGGATGGGCAACTATCGCAAGCCAACGTGAAGCTCCGCACGCTGCTGGCCGGCCGGCAGATAGAAGAGGTTCGTGCCGAACGGCGGCGGGCTGGCGGCAGCGTCGAAGAGATCCTGACAAAGTTCCCCGCATGGCATGACTCGCCGCCGGACGCCAGTGCACTCGTTCGCAAGGCGGACGAAATCGAACGGCAGTTCACGCCGGACATCGACCGCGTGGAAGCGGAACACGATCAGGCCCGCAGTGCGTTCGATTCGGCTTTAAAACGGCAAATCATTCACGACGCGGATCTGAAGAACCTGCGTGAAAGAACCGGCGACATCGAGCGACGGCTGGCGGTGCTATGTGATGACACGTTGTCCGACGCTCAGCGAACCGCCAAGCTGACGGAGATCGCGCTGGAGCGCGACGCGGCCTGCGGTAAGTTTTCATTGGTCGATGAGCAGTTCAAGTCGTTCGGCCAAGACCCCGGGAAGTTGGTCGCGCAACTGGAAGGTCAGATCGAGGCAACTCGCCAGTCGGCGTCAACCGCCGCCCGGCAATTGAACATGGAAGAAGGCCGCCTGCAACAATTGGCCGCGGAGGCCCCTTACTCGGCGCTGGCCGCCGTCGAGGAAAAGATCGACCGCTTGCAAGACGAAATCCACCGCCAGCGGCTGCAGATCGACGCCGTACGTTTGCTGTACGACACGCTGGTGCAACAAAAACGCGACGTGTTTCAATCCGTGCTGGGGCCGGTACAGTCGCGGGCCAACCAGACGTTGCAACGCATCGCCGGCCCGCGGCTGGCCGACATTCGGTTCGACGATTCGTTGCTCCCGCAAAGAGTCGCACCCCGCTTGGCCGAAGAACCGGTCGAGTTGGATCAGATCTCCGGCGGCGAGCGCGAGCAACTGTACTTCGCAGTCCGCTTGGCCCTGGCCGACCTGGCGTTCGGCAACGAGCGGCAACTGCTGGTGTTGGACGACGTCTTCACCTACACCGACACCACCCGCCTGTCGCGCATCACCGCCATCCTGGACGAAGCCGCCCAGCGCTTTCAAATCGTGCTGCTAACCTGTCATCCCGAACGCTATCGCGAATTGCCCAATGCCAAGTTCTTCGATCTCGAACGGATTGTGAGCAGCGTTCAGTGACCGCGTGGTGATACGGCACCACGAATTCGCGTTTTGTCATGAGCGCCAAGCGGCATTGCCTGTTCCGCGTACGTGTTACGAGTTAGCCGTTCGCTACTGTTGTCCACAGCCGCCGCACGGTATAACGGATTTGCCGCGGAGCGATCGCTAGTCAACGCGGCGCAATTTTGCATTCTGTCTCAGCAACGTCTTTCTTTGAAAGGGCACCACGATGAAAAAGCTTACGATTGGTTTGGCGATGTGTGCGATGTTGTTCGCGGCCGGTTCGCGGTTGGCGGCGGATGACCCGAAGAAGGAACAGCCGCAGCCCGATCCGGCTCAGTTGGAATCGGCGTTCAAAGAGTTCGCGACGCCGGGCAAGGAGCATGAGCAGTTCAAGCGGCTGGTCGGCACGTGGGACGCGGAGGTCGTGAGCACTCACGATCCGAACGCTCCGCCGCAGAAGTCAACGGCCAAGGCCACCTTCCAACTACTGTTGGGCGGCCGCTATCTGCGACAGCACTTCGCCGGTGAATTCGAGGGCGAAAAATTCGAGGGCCTCGGCGTTTCCGGGTACGACAACGCCCAGAAAAAATTCGTCGGCGCGTGGATCGACAGCATGGGCACGGGCATCATGCACACCGAGGGCCAGTACAACGTCGAGAAACATGAACTGGTGGAGACCGGCGAATCCTCGTCGCCCTTCGGCCCGATGAAATTGAAAATGGTGACCAAGTACGTGAGCGACGACAAGATGATCTTCACCATGTTCATGCTCCTACCCGAAAACCAAGAGCAGAAAATGATGGAGATCACTTACACGCGGTCGAAGGCGGAAGACAACGAGTGATGAGCGACTAAGGCACGGTCCACGTTTCGGGTGGAGTCTGACAGCGCATTGCTCCCATGCTCCGCCCGCTGCTGTTCACTGCCGTTGTGCGCCGTCGGCGAGAGAATCGGTTGATCGCACCCCGCCGATTCGATAACATCGAAGTGGAGGGTCCTGTCATGCCGTTACGCGATCATTTTCGCCCACCGCTCAGCGAACGAACTTCATGGGAGGCAGTGCATGGCGGATGGCCGATGGTCATCGTGCAACAACTGGGAAAGACACTGCCTGCCCAGTATGTTGCCGAACCGCGCGTTCATCTTGGAACGCAAGTGGAAATCGACGTGGCGACGTTCGATCAACAAGCTGGTGCGGCGAGCTACGTCGATGCCGATCAAGGGGGCGTCGCCACGGCGGTTTGGGCACCGGCGGAACCGACGTTGGCCGTCGAAACGGAACTGGCCGATGTCGATGAGTACGAAGTCCGCGTGTACGATCCTCGCCACGGCCGGCGCTTGGTGGCGGCCATCGAGATCATTAGCCCGGGGAATAAGGACCGTCCCGAAAACCGCGCACAATTCGTGGCTAAGTGCGCCGCCCTATTGCGAAATCGCGTGTCGGTCGTGCTGGTCGATTTGGTCACTGCGCGCGAGTGCAACTTGTACGCTGAATTGTTGGAGTTGATCGACGAGCACGACAAATCCCTGGGCGACGAGCCACCGGCCACATACGCCGTCTCGTGTTGTTGGCGGCCGCGGGGCGTGAGCTATTGGTTGGAAACCTGGAACCGGCCGCTCGCGCCCGGCCAGCCACTGCCCGTTCTTCCGCTGTGGCTCTCCGACGAACTAGCCATTCCGCTCGATCTGGAAGCGAGCTACGAGCAGACCTGCCGCGACCTGCGCATCGCGTGATGCCCACTGAGAAACATCTACCGATCTTTGTTTATGGCACGCTGAAGCGCGGCGAGGTGCGCGAGCGGATGTGGCCGCGGGGGGCGGTGTTGATCGAGGAGGCGACGGCGCGCGGGCGGCTGTTTGACTTGGGCTCGTATCCGGCGCTGGCGGATGGCGACGACGTAATTCGCGGCGAACTGTGGCACGTGCGCGAGGAGGATTTGCCAGTGACGCTCGATTCGCTGGATGCGATCGAGTGCTACGGCAACGAAGAGGTCGATTTGTACGTGCGGCGGATTATCGAGTGCCGGACTCTGGGCGGCGACGTTCGGCGGGCTTACACCTACCTCTTCGCGAATCCCGACGAGTTGGATGGCGTGCTGGTGGTGATGCCGGACGACGATGGGTTCTGTCGTTGGTCAGGGCGCGGAAGGCAGTCGTAGATTGGCACACGCGGCGACCTCTGTAGGATGAGCATTCCTGCCCGTCTCCCATTCGTCCCCTACGTCCTATTATTCCCATACCATCCCAGCGGGCGACAGTCAGGAATGCCCATCCCACAGCGAGAAATCGAATTGGTCACATCGCGTCAGCGTAGAGCGCGGCCATTTGCTGAATCGTCATGGCGATCGTCCGGCGACAGGCGACAGGGGAGAGGATTTCGGCTTCGCTGCCCAGAGCCAGCACGCGCGGGATGATTTCCAGTTCGTGAGCGGCTTGCACGGTCAGGAGGATGCTGCCGTCCGGTTTGCGGTCGATCTTTTGCTCAGCATGCCACGGGTCTTCGATCACCCACTGGGCCGCGTACCGACTGATGCGAATGCGGAACGTTTTCGGTTTGGTGCCGGCGAAGACGCCGGTGGTTTTCGCCAAGTGACTTTCCAGATCGGCATCCGACGGCGGCTTGAACCACTCGTCCAGCGCCGTGGCCTTTTGGAACCGATCCAGCTTCCAATGCCGGATACGCTCGTCGCCATCGGGCAGCTCATGGGCCGCCGCGATGATGTACAGGCTGGATTGAAAGACCGCGACGGCGTACGCTTCGATGCGGCGCGTGGCGGGCGGCTTGCCCAGCGACTGATATTCAATCTCCAACACGCGATGCTGCAAGATCGCGCGGTTGATGGTGCTCAGGATGCCGTGCTTCTGCTCGTATGATTTGGCCGGCGTGCCGATCACGTGCAGCACGCGGCGATATTTTTCGTAGTGGTCCCAAACGGCGTCGGGCAGTTCGTCCTGCAGCTTGCTCCAAAACGATTCGATGCCCAGCCAAAACGGCGTGCCGGCCAGAGGGTGCAACAGATCGCGACCGAGCGACAGGGCGATCAGTTCCGTGGCCGAAGCCGCGATCTTATAAGCGCCGCGAGTTCGCGGGCCGAGCTTCCAGACCTTGCCGCGATCCTCTTC
>JBGTKH010000306.1:0-7049 GCA_041744735.1 Pirellulaceae bacterium
GGCCGCACGGCGGACAGTCGCTTCGACGCCATCAACCGCGGCTGGGTCTCCATCACGCGCCCCTGGCACCTGCTGACCACCAACAGCGGCTCCGGCAATCCGCACGCCGCCACCGCCGACAAAGGCCGCCGCATGATGGAATTGCTCATCGACCGCCTGGCCACATTCCTGGTCGAACTGTCAGACGCGGACGTGGACGAACGCTTTCCGTTTTGAAAGCGACATGTAGAAACCCGGTTTCTCCGGGTAGTGACACCATTTGCTGGATTCGTAGGTTGGACGCCCTTATTGAAATCCGCAATCCTGCTGCTCCGCGGCGTGATCGACCGCCGCGGCGGCGATGAAGCGAACCTGATCGTGAACGAACTGATCCCGTTGGATCAACTCGACGCCCGCTACACCACCGGCCTGCGCATCCGCATCGACCAACCCACGCACGGCAACGACGCCCTGCAGCGCGTCTACGAAATCGTCCGCGGCTATCCGGGCGACCGCGACCTGGAACTAATCCTCTGCCTCGACGACGGCAGCCGCGTGTTCCTGAAATCGCATCGTCTGCGCGTCGACGTTTCCGCCGAAATGCGCACCCGTCTAGAAGACCTCCTCGGCCGCGGCCACCTACACGTAATCACCGCCCCACCCGCTCCGTCGAAAACCTCAACAAACGGCGGACGCCGCAGCGGTGCGTCGCGCGCGGCGGCACCCGCATAACATACATCCTTGTCCGTCCAAACTGGCCGGCAGAGCTGTCAATGGCGGCCTGTCTTACGGCCCAATCGACGAGCATGGTTGCGAGGCAATCGCGAACAAGATGCACATCCACGACTGGCATGCCACCGCGATAAAGGTACAACTACCGCGCAATGATCAAGTGTTCGCAACCATCGATCGTTCGCCCTTTCACTGCTTCGCCTTGTTGAATGGCGCAGTGATCGCCTGGAGCCATTGCCACGCCTTCAATTTGGAGGTCGCCGCTCAACAGAAACACCTCGTAATCGAACGGAAGTGCCTCCATCGAGAAGTCACCTGATCCGCGATGGCGAACGATCGTCGTGAATTTGCCATTAGTGTTTCGCGGACGATCGTTGTAAAGGCCGGCTCGTTCCGCGCCCCGCCAGAAAGGTGACTCCGTCCAATCGCGTTTCGAAGCAAAGTTAAAAGTTGCCATCCGAGTCTCCCAAAATGAAGCGGCAGTTTCCAAGCAGTATTTCTAGCCGTCATCGCCTTCCGAAGTTGACGGTGGATCAACCGATAGTTTGAACGGATTGAAGTTGGTCTCGTGATCGTAAACGTCGATTCCTTCTCTGCGTTTCAGAAACCCAACAACAGCGTACGTCGCCGGTGTCGCGATAATCTCGTAAACCACTTTGAAAACGTACCCCGACCACATCGCGGTTAACAAAAGACCGGTTGGAAAGATTCCCGCAAATGCGATGAACACGAAGAGAACGGTGTCAACGGCCTCACCAACGATCGTGGAGGAAATGGTTCGAACCCAAAGGAACCGTCCCGCAGTGCGAATCTTCAATTTAGCCATTACGAACGAGTTCGAAAACTCGCCAGCCCAATAGCCGATAATTGACGCAACGACAATTCGCGGCACAAGTCCGAGCACAGTAGCAAATTGTTCCTGCAACGGCCATCCTTCGGCCGGTGGAAGTTGTACGACGATCCACAAGAACGCGGCCATGAAGGCATTGCAGATCAGGCCCGCCCAAATCACTTGCCTAGCGCGACCGTATCCCCAGACTTCTGTCAAACAATCGCCCAAAATGTACGAAATCGGAAACAGCAAAATTCCACCGGAGAATGTGAACGGACCACACGCGAACAGCTTTTGTGCTGCGATGTTGCTGATAAGCAACGATCCAACAAACAAAATGCCCATTGCTGGGAACAGCGAATTGGCCGGAAGTGCTTCGTATCTGCTTTGGGAGTTAGTCATTGTGTTCGCTCTGCGGGTAGAGAAGTGTCACCATGCCAAAACTCGGATCTAACCACGATCGCTCCGTTTGCGATGCAATCCCTTTGACCAATTGCTTAGCCTGTTTGAGAATCTCGGACACTTGGTCGAATTGAAGTCGTTTCAACCTCGGCGCGTCGACGTCGCCGACAGTAATCGTTCCATCCGGGAACCTCACGTCCGTTCCGACCGTGAGTGAGATACGGGTGAGGCAAATCAACGAACGACATTCGACGGCAAAGATTCGCTCGCGTTTGGTTGTCGCGTCAAGTCTTCCTTTCAGAAGCTTGTCAAGCTTGCCCCAATCTTGCGCTGCATAAATGAAGTAGTAGTACGCGACGCCCGACTCAATCTCCTGAATCGTTGTGTCAAGGAAGGCGTGATCGTTATGCTCCGCTAGAATGTCGGTGAATATCCACCGTTCTTTCACATTCGCTGACTGTTCCGATTGAATCCCAAGCGATCCTACATCATCGTTGAGGCCCTGAATGCTCTCCCCAAGGCCAAGCGCTGCCGAAACTAATCGCGACAGTTTCTCGTTGTTAATATCGACGGGCTTGTCGAGATCCTGGACAACACCGGCTGGGTAATCGAAATCCGTGGCGAGCGCGCGGCAGAGCAATTGCAGTTTTTTGTAGGTTGGTTTTTTGCCTTGACTCTCGAAGGCGGATAGATGCTGTCGCGTGATGCCGGTCAGATCAGCCAACTGTTGCTGAGTAAGGGACTTCCCATTGGCAGTCTGCTTTTGCTTTCGCAAATTCGCGAGTACTTCACCAAACTCATTCATTTCCAATCTCGGGCTGGTCCTGTGAACCAACGAAACGGCCCAGTAGCCCAAGCCTCTTGGCCGGAAACTTCGTGCCAACGCAGATACGACATCAGCCGAAGTGCGGGCTCGTTATGCGCACACGCACGACCGGTGACACGATCAAAACCGGAACCGACAAGGACACGCGAAATCCAATTCACGAAGAACGAACCGTGGTAGCGTTGTCGATGCCTGGGAGCCACGACGAGGTGACAAATTTCGCATAGCCCTGGCGGGAATTCCCATTCAACGTCGGAAGCCGTCGCAAATGCAATGAGTTCATCGCCAAAACGAAGAACGTAACCCGCAAGCGATTCATCGACCCATCGTTGAAGCAGTGACGGAGTTAGCTCGTTTACCACATCGCTCGAAATCAGCTTTATTTCTCGCGTACTCCGAACCCACGAGCAGATTTCTTTGGACGCATCGCTCGTGAACAGGTCCAAAGAAAGACATGCATTGTCGACTCGCGTTAGCAATTCTTCGCGTCCCATCGCATCGCTGGCAAGCAAAAGTTGAGAATTGTCGGTTTTGGCAACTCTGCTAAATCATAGTCCTGATTGAGTCGCAATCAAGCCCTGGACTACGCTCGCGGCAAGGTTAAGAGTCGGCGACAAGAAAAAATTCTGGAGCCGATCCGCGGCGATAAACCGTTTTGCCACAAGCACTTGCTTAAATAGTTCAATGTCATTTTTGAGTTTCATGGATCGGTGGTACTTGGAATTGAATGCACAAATAAGTATCATTGACATTGTAGTGTGCATTTTTAGGATTAGCCGCCCTGGACCGTGCCGATCGAACTGGGGTTCGAAGGGAGAAACGCCGTGGAACACTTAAAAGGAAAAGTGGTGCTGCCGACTGGTTCTGCCGGAGTCGGCGTCGGTAGCTCGTTGGCTCGATTGGCCAGCCAGGCAGGAGCGTTGGTCGTCGGATGCGATTTGCAGGCGGGTTGTGGTTTCGAAGATGTTTTCGTCCAAGCTGATGTCACGATTGAAAGCGAAGCCGAGCGTTTTGTCGAAACGGCAATCGCCAAATTCGGACGCGTCGACATTCTGATCAACAACTGCTGCTGCGCCCGACGAGACGATCGCGATCCGCACGACACACCCGGGGAAGTCATTCTCGATGCGGTGCGTGCCAACGCGATGCCCGCAATCAATTGCGCACGCAGCGCGATCCCTCATATGATCAGGCAGGGCGGCGGCGTGATTGTTCACATCTCCAGCTTGAACGTGCCAGCCGCAGGCTACGGCCAAATTGCGTATTCCGTCGCTAAGGCCATGCTGTCCAGGCACGCTGCCGGAATCGCGGCAACGTACGCGCACCACGGCGTCCGTGCCATTGTGCCCGTGCTCGGGACAGTTCCGAACGATGGACCGAACTGGCAACGTCGTGATCGCTTGATGCCGGGCCTGCGCAAAGCCGCCGCAGCGTTCAGCCCAAGCCACCGACTGCTAACACCAGATGAAGCGGCCGCGGCAATTCTTCAGCTTTGTGCGGATGAACTTTGGTGCCTCAACGGCGCTGTGATTCCACTAGATGGCGGCACACTCGCCGCAGTCGTTCCATTCGGCGGTGGCGATTGGCGCGAAAGCGCGTGTCGAATTTCACAATTCGGAATGGCGTTCGATCAGGAGCGGGACGCCACGTTCCCGATGGAAGAGATTGCGTTGTCAGAGGGGCGCTGAGTGAATCACAAACCAGGATCTCTGCGCTCGGAAAATGTGTCGGCTGGGAGCGTGGCCCGCTGCCCAGGCCGGCGGTTTCATTACTCAATGCGGGCGATCACTGTTTTTACGAAAGGGGAATTCACAATGAAATCCCGCCGTTGTTGTTTGTTGTTTGCGTTGGCCGTACTGTTCGTTTCGGCTGACCGTGTCGATGTTACCGCAGCAGAGCGCATCGAATGCAACTGCGTTTTGTACGCGCGGAGTCGTGTGCCGAGTCTGCCCTTCGGACTCAATACGCGTGAACAAAAGTGGGCAATTATTAACTCGCACACGCCGCGCGTGGGATCAGTCGCCATTCACTCATACAACCATGTGAGCGTGGTGACTAGCGTGTGGGTCGTGCGCGTTCCTGTTACCGGTGGACATCGCGACGACGTATACGTAAAGATTCTCGAAGCTAACTTCCGGCCGTGCCAGATTACAACGCGTACCGGCACACCCGCGGCGCTTGGAATCGTCGGATACTACCAGCCGCGATAGGCTCGCGATTTGCTCACGCACGTCAGCCGCTAGCCCTTGCTGGCGGCTGATCGTGTTTCGCGAGGAGCGATAACAGCGGCGGAGTGACTTGTGAACGAACCGTGGCCAGACCGGGATACCGTCCGGGGACCATCGGGATAGTATCCGGCGAGCACCGGGATAGTATCCGGCGCCCGCCGAGATACCGTCCCGGTCGGTCGCGCATAGCTTAGACCCCTTCAAAAAAGAAATAAGGGGGGTATCGAAATCTGCTAGGCGACGACAAGCGTTGCATCTAGCTCCCCGTTGCGGAGGGTCGCTGCGCCGTCGATTCGAGCGCGCACGAACAGCCGGTAGTCGCCGGAGGCCAGCGAATCGGGAATCTGGAAGGACAGCCAGCCGGGCAGGTTGTCCAGCACGTCGGTGTTGGGAATCTGCACGTCGCCACCGCCGCCGACGGGAACCAAGAAGATCCCCTCGTCCGTCTTCGTTTTGTCGTACTTCAGCCGCCCGCCAAGAATCTGGCCGATTTTGCCGGGCGTCAGTGACTGACTGTGCGTGTCGCTGCCTAAACGGATGGTTCGATGTGTTTCACGCCAAAGATTTCTGAAACGCCGCGAGGTCTCGGCAGGCGGCGGCGCTGCGCGTCATTTGGGTCAATTCGTCCTTGTCCTGAACCGTCCGAATACGGTTTTCCAAGTCAACTGGAATCTTTCCAAAACGTGCCCTCAAGAACTCGACAAGCATTTCGTGGCGAGCTTCGGAAATGAGTTCGTCGATTAGCGGTGATTCGATCATGGCCTCTTTACCTCCGAAAATGGTGAACACACTAGCGTCTCTATATCGCAACCGCTCCAAAACTTGAACGACGGCCAAAAGATTCTCTCGCTCTCCGGACGGCGCGTGCTGGTCGATCGTGTCGCGGCAACGTTGGGCGAGCGACAGCGGCGGGTCGGGCGAATCCGCTAACATCACCCACGGAATCAGGCCAACGTCGCCGGTTTTCAACAGTTCCTCGGCCGGAACTTTCCACAATTCTACCACGCGCCACTTGACGCTGACGCTTGTCAAACCGCGGCGGCTGTGAAGACGACGGCCGCTAGAGACACGCTGCCTGCCCTTGGGAGCCAACACCAGCACGATCACTTCGGGCAACACGCCGCGGTCGAGATAGATCAGCATCGCGTCGCGAGTCAACTGCTCCTGCGTGCGCCGGTCGGCATACGTGGAGACTTCCAACAGGAAATTGTCGTACTGCGTTTCGCCGTGCAACCGGGCCTCCAACAATCCGTCGGGCAATTGACGAGGCTGGACAACCTCGGCCTGCGCCGGCCTCCAATCGTCGATGTCATGGATTTGGGCCAGCCGCAGGATCGAATCGCCGTGATGCTGAATCAGCCACATGCTGCTGCGGTCGTACGGATGTTTTTCCGTGCTGGAATGGCTCATCGAGTTGCCTCCGGGCCCATTGCGCGATTTCACTCAGCTTGGAAGGTACTCTAGTTGACTCGGACTCGTCCACAAATGCCTGCGGCTTCCGTTGCTCAGCAGACTTCTCTGTTTACTGAATTCGGAGCCCTTTGGGCAATGCTTCGCCGAAGACGCGGCCTTGTTCTTCGGTGTCGAGTTGGCCGCCGGCGCGGATGAGTTCGATTATGTGTGCGGGGGCGGAGTGGATGTCGAGCCAGCCGAAAACTTGGTCGCGCGTCTTGTCGGATATGTCGCGGTAGCGGTCGTTGGTTTTACGGGCCAGTTGCATGACGGCCAGTAGACTCATCGGGTCGTCGTCGTTCAGTCCCAGCAGCGAATGAAGCCAACGCTGCGCGGCTTCAACCGGGACGACAGTGTTTAACGGGCCGTACAGCGGCACGCGCTGGCCGATGCGGCCCAGCGCCCAGCAGAGCGCGGGGCGGATGGATTCGAGTTTGCGCTTGGGCAACAGATCGGCCAGGATGTCGCCCATTTCTAGTTTAAGATCGACGCTGAGCAGTTCGAGCGAACCGAGCAGCCGCCAGACTTCGGCCGCTTCGTGCGGGCCGAAGCTGCCGTCGCCGCCGCGGCTTGGGCCGGTGGTCAAGCGGCGATGCAG
>JBGTKH010000307.1:0-9127 GCA_041744735.1 Pirellulaceae bacterium
CCTCAACGGATTGGCCGCGCGAGCCGCGCCGGGTGCTGCTCCGCCGGGCGCCGGCGCTGCCGGAGCGAATGGGTCGGCCGCGGGCGCGCCGGGAGCAAATGGATCTTGTGCCGCGAGCCCTCCGCACGTGCCGGCGATACACAGCATGCATGTTGCGATCGCGATTGTACGCCAGAGCCGTGTTGCCGATCGTTCTCGTCGAGTCATGATGTCGATTTCTCCAGTCGCTCTTTCCAACATTGAACTTGTCGAGCCACTTCGCGCGGCGCGGTCGAGCCGTAACTGACGAACGCCGCGATCGCGTTCTCCACACCCAGCACGTCGAAAATGCCCGCATCCAATTCCGGATGTGCCTCTTGAAATTCAGCCAACGACAAATCGGCCAGCCGCACGCCGCGCTGCATCGCTTTGCCGACTAATTGACCAACCAAGTGATGAGCCGTCCGCTGCGGCATGCCGCGTTTGATCAAGTGTTCCATCAGCGTCGTTGCATCCAGATAGCCGCGGTCGAGCTGCTCGGCGATGGCTTGACGGTTAAGCGTCGCGCCGGTGACAATCGGCGCGGCCAAAGCCAGGCACGCTTCGACGGTGTCGAACGAATCGAACAGCGGTTGTTTGTCTTCTTGTAAGTCGCGATTGTAAGCGAGCGGCAAACCTTTGATGAGTACTAGCAGTGTCTGCAGGTTGCCGATCACGCGGCCGGTCTTGCCGCGCGTGAGTTCGAGCACGTCGGGATTGATCTTTTGCGTCATGATCGACGAGCCGGTGCAGAACTGCTGCGGCAGCTTGAGGAAATTGAATTCCGCCGTGGACCACAAAATCCACTCTTCCGCCCACGTGCTCAGGTGCTCGGAGATCATCGCTAGGACGAACGCCGACTCCAGCACGAAATCGCGGTCGCTGGAGACATCCAAGCTGTTGGCCGCCACCGACTCGAAGCCCAACCGCCGAGCTACGTCTTCGCGATTGATCGGCAGCGACGTACCAGCGAGCGCTGCGGCGCCTAAACTACAAATGTTGACTCGCCGTCGGCAGTCATTCAAGCGCTGCCGGTCTCGCGCCAGTTTTTCGCAGTAAGCCAGCCAGTAGTGAGCCGCCAGCACCGGTTGGGCTCGCTGCAGATGTGTGTAACCCGGCAGGATCACATTGGCGTCCGCATCGCAGCGTCCGACGAAGGCCTTCTGTAATTCAACAAGCAGCCCATCGACTCGATCCAACGCATCGCGGACCCACAGTCGTGTGGCGGTCGAAACTTGATCGTTGCGGCTGCGGCCCGTATGCAGCTTGCGGCCAACATCGCCCAGGCGGTCGATCAGCGCCTGTTCGATGTGCATGTGGATGTCTTCCAGTTCGATTCGGAGCGGCAGCCGGCCATCGCGAATTTCATCGCCGATTCCGGCCAGCGCCGATTCGATCTGCTGGCACTCGTCGCTCGAAATGATCCCCGTCGCGGCCAGCATTTGAGCATGCGCAATCGACCCGTGGAGGTCGTGCGCGTACAATCGCCGATCGAAGCTGACGCTTTCGGTGAACAGCTCGACTCGGCGGTCCGTCGCCTGCTCAAAAACTCCCGAGCGAGAAGGACTTGCCAATCGCTGCCTCTAATTCTTTCACCCAGTATGAACCGGAATCGTTTCGTCAACTTATTCATGGTAAATGGCTTACAGCGAAGTGTCAACGAGCGAAGCAGCACGTGTGCGCAGAGTTTGGGCATAGTTTTGCATTCGGGTGCAATCAGATTCAGGATACCGGTTGAAAGTTGGCAATCGACAAACGGCCACGCAGCGCCACGCAAATGATGCCCTTTGTTATACTGCCCAGGCATTCGTTCGCGTACCTCGTTTAACCGCAAGCCGTAGGCGCGCGATGGTTGACGTTGCGTAACGCTCGAAACGCACGCCTTCGGCTTGCCGTTAAACGAGTTGAGATTGTCATAGGTAAAAAAGGAATCGCATGAACGATCCGGTTTTGGAAACTTCACTGCCCGGTCTGCCGGTCCGCCGCGGCAAGGTGCGCGACATTTACGATCTTGACGATTGTTTGTTGATGATCAGCACCGACCGGATCAGCGCCTTTGATTGGGTGCTGTCCAGCGGCATTCCGGATAAGGGGCGCGTGCTAACGCAGATCAGTGCCTTCTGGTTCGAGTTGCTGGGGGTTGCTAATCATCTTTTGTCGCTCGAAGTGGACGCCGGCCGGCTGCCAGCGAGTGTCGATCCGGCACCGTTGCAAGGCCGCAGTATGTTGGTTCGCAAGGCCGAGGTCGTACCGATCGAATGCGTCGCACGCGGGTACTTGGCGGGTTCCGGCTGGAAAGAGTATCAGAGGAGTGGCACCGTATGCGGCATCGCGCTTCCCAGCGGTTTAACCAACGGCTCGCAATTGCCCGAACCGATTTTTACGCCGGCGACAAAGGAGCAGTCGGGGCACGACATCAACATTTCGTTTGAGCGGATGGTCGAGATCGTTGGAGCAGACACGGCTAGCGAACTGCGGCAGCGCAGCTTGGACATCTACCGCCGCGGCGCCGAACATGCGCGGCGGCAAGGCATCATCATCGCCGACACTAAGTTCGAGTGGGGTTGGTCTAGCGGCGAATTAATTCTAATCGACGAGGCACTCACCCCCGACAGCTCGCGCTTCTGGCCCGCCGATCAATATCGCCCCGGCGAGAGCCAGCCCTCTTTCGACAAGCAATTCGTGCGCGATTGGCTGGAAAGCACCCCGTGGGATAAAAACAGTCCGCCACCCGCACTGCCCGACGAGATCGTCGCCAAGACGCGCGAGAAGTACATCGAAGCCTACGAGCGGCTAACCGGGCGCGGCTTTGCTTGGAAGTAGCCATGCGAGCGCGGGTGATTCAATGCGCAAAGCGATTCCGTCCCGCGACGGTCGGTTCCTTCGCTGCAGTCGCCGTCGTACTTGCCACAGTCAACTTTTCCATCGCGCCGTTGATGGGAGAATTTGGCCCGCGCGATTGGATGGCAATTCTGGTTTACATCAGCTTTGGATTGATTGCCGCGGAAGGTGGCCTGATCGCGATTTGCGGCGTCCTGGGGACCGGTCACCCGCTCGTCCGATTGCCCACCAGTGCGGCGATAGGTTTTTGGCTGTACTCGTATTGGGCCGCTGGCTATGCGATGTCGTTTGTCTGGAGTCAATCGTACTACGGAGTCGACCGATGCCTTAAGCAGATTTCGGTGGGACTACTGTGCCTGCCGGCTGGATATCTTGCGGTGCAACTGCCACTGTGGATTGTTCGGCTTGGTTTCGCATGGCGCATTGAGCGTATCGACCCGGCACACGTTGCGGTTCACCGGCCGCTGAGCATTCGCGACATGATGGTAGCGACGGGCCTTGTGGGTATCGCATTGGCCGGGGCACGTGCGGCTTCAGGCATCGCTGACGAACAAGAGTCTGTATTTTGGGCGGGGTTTGGAATTATTTCCGCGTCGCTGGCAGGTATTAGCCTTATCAGCACGTTGCCCGCAGTGGTCGCCACACTGCGCGTGCGCAAACCAGCGATTGGAACTGCGGTAATTTTCGTCTATGCCATCACGGCAGTTGTGATCACGATCGTGATCATCTCATGGTTTACCGCACAGCGAGTGCGATCCTGGGAAACGGTTGGGTTTATCCTCGTAGCGACCAGCTTGGCCGCTGGACTGACGACCCCACTACTCATCGCCCGCCGACTCGGCTATCGCTTGTCTTGGGGCAGATTGGAATAAAACGGTGCCGTTCAAAACGAGCAAGAAATGAAAAACGCCGCCGAGTGAAAATCACTCGACGGCGAGATTGACGTTAAGTTGTCAACGAGCCGATGGCTCAGTTCGCTTGTGCGATCTTGTGGTTTTCCAGGGCCTTCAGATAGTCCAGCGTGATGGCCAGGACTTCGTTGTTGTAGTAGTTGCGCCTGAAGACTTCGTGGCTGGCGCCGTTTTGTTCCTCGAACTGCTTTTCGTCTTCCTTGTCCGCGTCCAACTCCGCGCGCTGCGCGAAGTACTTTTCTTCGTTCAGCGTTACCGTCTTGCGGTCCCGCTGCTCTTTGTAGCGTTCGATGTTCCGCGCGAGCTTGGCAAAATCTTCCGAGGCACTGGTGCGGGCCGTGGAATTGGTCCGCAGCGTGGTCAGCAACTCGGGGCTCACCATGTTGTAATTCGAATACCGCACGGCCGGCACGCGGTCGAATTCCAGCGCGTAATCCAGATCGGCTTCGCTGATGTTCTTGATGTGATTGGTCAGCGACGGCAGCACGAGGTCAGACAACACGCCGCGCTTCTGAGTGCTGTCGCCGTTGGGACGATAGAACTGCTGCATCGTGATCTTCAACGCGCCCAGATTCGGCGGGTTGGCGATCTGGAATAACTGAGAACCCACATCTAACAGGCTTTGCACTGTGCCTTTGCCGTGAGTCGAGTCATCTCCGATTACCAGGCCGCGGTGGTAGTCTTGAATCGCGCCGGCCAGAATCTCGCTGGCGCTCGCGCTGAACTTGCTGGTCAGGACGACCAGCGGACCTTTCCAGGCCATGCCGCGCTCGAGATCATCGTAATGCTGCACTGTGCCATCGGGATCCTTCACCTGTACGACCGGACCCTGATCGATGAACAGGCCGGTGAGGTTAATCGCTTCCGTCAAGCTGCCGCCGCCGTTGCGCCGCAGATCGAGCACCACGGCGTCGACGTTCTTCGCCGTGAAGTCGTCCAGAATCACGCGCACGTCACGTGTCGTACTCTTGAAATCGGCGATGCCTCGCCGAGCACCTTCCATGTCCATGTAAAAGCTGGGCAGGTCAATCACGCCGATCTTCAACGGCGAGCCGTCGGGCTTCTTGCCTTCTTCAATGATTTGCCCGCGAGCTTCGCTGTCCTTTAGTTCGATCGTGGCCCGTGTGATGTTGTAAATCTTCGTTTCGGTATCGCCCGCGGGAATCACACCCAGCCGCACAGTCGTGCCCGCTTTGCCGCGGATCAACTTCACGACATCGTTGAGCTTCATGTCCACAACGTCCACCATGGGCCCATCTCCGCCTTGGCCGACGCTGACGATGCGGTCTTCGGGCTTCAGCTTGCCGTGCTTATCGGCCGCGCCGCCGGGAATGACTTCGGTCACGGTCGTCTGTCCGTCCATGTCTTGCAGTTTGGCGCCGATCCCTTCCAAGCTCAGCCCCATCAAGATGCGGAAGTTGGTCAGAGAACTGGGCGACATGTACGTGGTGTGTGGATCGTAGCTGGACGTGACCGAGGTCAGATACATCTCCAGCAATTCGTCGCTGTCCGTCTGATGCATGCGGCGGGCGAACGTATGGTAGCGGCGCTGAAGTTTGTCGATCGCTTCCTGGCCCTCGGTCTTGTCGCCCTTGAGCACCAACAGATCGTACTTGATTCGCGTGCGCCATCGCTCGCGAGCCTCCGCTGCATCTTTCGCGAATCGCAGCAAGTCGCGGTCGGTGACCATTTCCTCGTCCATCGCGAAATCCGGGGCCTGCGTGAGCAGTTCGTCGATCATCTTCACGCGTTCGTCCACGCGCTCCAAGAATCGATTGAAGACGGTGTAGCCAAAGCCGATGTCACCTTTCTCGATCGCGTCGTCGATTTCGTCGCGGCGAGCCATAAACTCGTCGACGTCCGACTGGTAGAAGTAGACTTTCATCGGATCGAGCATTTTCAGAAACGAAGCCAAACCGCGCTGCGAGATCTCGTCGTCCAGCGGGTGCTTCGACATGTGATCCCGTTTGAGCAGTGCTTTGACCACCAAAGTCACTTGGCGATCGCTGGCTCGCGGCTCTTGAAACTGAGCCGCCGGCAACGTGAGCATGCCGACAGAAATCGCGCCCAGCAGAATCAGCCCAAACAACACGTTCGAGCGGCAAAGTCGTACACTGGGTCGTTTGAATTGACGCATCACAATCCCTTACTTAAAAAGAGACCAGGGGCGGACTATCTAAGTTGTCCAGTTTCAACGAGTTATACAATGGTAAACAGAAACGAATTGCGGGGCAAGGTCGTTACACGGCCGGGAGGGTCCCGTGCAAACCAAGACCGTTTCAGAGGATAAGTCGTGTGGCAGGCACCATTTCGTCGCGCCGCGCGGCCAAGTTTGGCGTATGCCGCGGCAAAAAAGTTCCGTAGCGACACCTGATTCAACCATGCCCGACGGGGCTTGTTTCGTCGATGCGGGCCACCACCGCGTCGGCCAGCAACGGGTGCGGGCCGAGTTGATCGGTGAGCAGCCACTGCCGCTGTGGCCACTGGCGGCAGGCTTCGCTAATACTACGCCGCAGGCTGTCCAAAAGATCGCCTTGAAATAATAGATGCGGCTGAACAACGATCCGTTTCACTTTGCAGCCGGCAATCTCAGCGAGTGCATCGGCCAGCGAAGGTTCGGCCAGCGCCAGAAAGCAAGTCGCGGCGTGAGCCACCGGGGTTATCTGCCGCCGCAATTCGACGAACTCGTGCATCTCAGCAGTTGCCGTCGGGTCGAGGCTGCCGCGGCCGACCATTAGCAGTGCCGTGTCGTCGAGCACCGCCGTGTCGGGCATTTTATGAGCACTATGCGGGTTGATCGCTTCCCAAAAACGCTGTGCCGAAAGTTGCAACATGGCTTTGTGGCAGCCGAGGTGTTTGGTTTGTCGAACTTCGAGCGACGGGTGTTTAGCAGCCGCGGATTTGACCGCTGCGGGGATGTCTCGTTTGGCATGGCCGGCGGCGAACAGCAGCAGCGGCATGACGACAATTTGCCGTGCGCCGCGGGACACCAAACGTTCGACGCCTGCGGCAATCGTCGGTTGGGCCAACTCTAAAAAACACGGCTCGACCACCGCGTCGGGCAACGCGCGAGCAACCAAATCGGCTGTTGCCAAAAATTCGCTCGCCCCTTGTTCGCTGCGCGTGCCGTGACCAACCAGCAGCAAACCCAGACGATGAATGTCGCCGCATTTCATGATGAACATTGTAGGCGAGGGCGTTATGGTCAAGGCAGTCCCCCGATAAACTGGTTTTGGTATATTGAGTCGGTCTGGCGAAAAAACCTTTGGAGTGCGGCGACTCGTCGCCGCTTTTGGAATTTCGTAGTTTTTTCATCGGGACACACCGCAGCGACTGTGCCGCTTGTACCATCGAAAGACGAAGTCGCATCTAACCGAAGGATCCAAAACTCCTACAGCGGTCACGAGTCGCCGCACTCCGAAATGGAAAAACAGTGTGATCACTTATTTGACGATGACCGACGGCCCGCGCGCGGGTTCTAACTTTACGTTGGAGGCTGACGGTGAAAATTTGATCGGCCGCGGTCTGGAATGCCACGTCGTGTTGACCGACGCGCTGTCGTCGCGCGTGCATGCTGCGATCTTCGAGCGCGACGGCCAGTGGTGGCTGCGCGACGCCGAAAGCCGCAACGGCACGTATGTCAACGGGCAGAAGATCGACGAGGCTCAACTGGCCGAAGGCAGCGCGATCCGCATTGGCACGACCGTGTTTCGCTTTCATCAAACGCAGCACCCGCCGCTGAATGTCTCATCGCCCGACGATCTCGATCAGACCGTGGTCTTCGACCGGCCGATTGACCCGCACGAAACGGGCAACTTCGGCGTTTCCGCATTGCATGACGCCGAGCGGGCGCAGGACTTATTGATGCTGTATCAACTGAGCATCCGGCTGCTGGGCATCGACGATCCGGACGAAGTTGTGCGCGTGGCGATCGACCTGCTGCACGAACGTGCGCGGGCGTCGGTGGCCGGTTTCCTGTGGGTCAGCGACGAAGGCCGCCTGAAGCCCAAGCTGGTGATCCCCGAAAACGCGGCGGGCAAAGTCAAGCTTAGCAAGCAACTCACCGATCTTGTCTGCCGCAAGGGTCACGCCGTGCGCATCGACGCGCAAGCGGACGAAGAAAGCACGGCGAGCTTGAGCCGTTTTTCCGACGCGATCTGTGTGCCGCTAATCCACAACAAGACCACGATCGCGGCGCTGCATCTGTATTCGGAACGCGGGCGATTTCGCGACAGCGACTTCGAGTTCGCGGTGTCGCTGGCCAACATCTTGGTTGTGGCGCTGGTGCGAGCACGCCGGCAAGCCACACTGCAAGTCAACCACCGTCGGCTGCGCGATAAAGCGGGAATGTTCGACGAGTTAATCGGCAACAGTCCGCCGATGGAGACGCTGAAGTCGAAGATCAGCCGCATCGCCCGCGCCAGCGGCTCGGTGCTGATCCGCGGCGAGAGTGGCAGCGGCAAGGAACTGGTCGCCCGCGCCTTACACAATGCCAGTGCCCGCGCCGACCGGCCGATGCTGTCCGTAAACTGCGCGGCGATACCGGCGAACTTAATGGAGAGCCAGTTATTTGGGCACAGAAAGGGCGCGTTCACCAGCGCCGACAGTGACCACATCGGTTGGTTCCAGCAGGCGGATTCGGGCACGCTTTTTCTGGATGAAGTGGGCGAGATGACGCTGGAAGGCCAGGCCAAGCTGCTGAGAATTCTCGAAGGACATCCGTTCCTGCCTGTCGGTGCGACGAAGGAAATCAACGTCGACGTGCGCGTGATCGCCGCCACGAATCGCGATCTGCGCGAGTTTGTGCGCGACAAGCGGTTTCGCGAAGACTTGTTCTATCGACTGACGGTGTTCGAGTTGTACATTCCGCCGCTGCGCGAACGCGGCGCGGACATCGAACTGCTGGTCAACTTTTTCCTGGACCATTTCAAAGCCCAGCACGGGCGCCCCAATTTGCATTTGTCCGAAAGCGCACGGGCCAAACTGCTCTCGTATCATTGGCCAGGGAATGTCCGGCAACTGCGCAACGTGATCGACAGTGCGATTGTGATGGCCGAGGGGAACCAGATTCTGCCGGAGGAGCTAGGCCTGCGCGACACGGGGTCGGGCGAAATTCAGTCGCTGCGGCTGGATGAATGGGAACGCAAGTTGATTGAGGAATCGCTCTCGCGCACGGGCGGCAACGTTCCCGACGCTGCCAAACTGTTGGGCATCGGCCGCGCAACGCTGTATCGCAAGATCGAAGAGTACGGCGTCACGCGCTAAGCCAACGCTGTGAAGCATTTTACTTCGGCAAATCACGTGCACTAGCGGTAGGGCGCAAGCCCTCCGGTGAGTCACATGGCGCGAAACACCGG
>JBGTKH010000308.1:0-5934 GCA_041744735.1 Pirellulaceae bacterium
CAACGCCCTCCGCCGCGCCCTCGACGGCATCGCACTTCTCTCCGGCGGCACCGACGGCGAAGACGGCCCCACCGACGCCGCCGGCGCCTTCATTGATTCGTCGATCGTCGAAGCCATGCTCGAAAAGGCGCTCGACCGCACCGACTATCTCTTGCGCAACGATGCCTATCACTTTTTCCAGCCGCTCGGCGCCCTCATCAAAACCGGCCCCACCCACACCAACGTCTGTGACCTCCGCGTGGCTGTTGTCTCGCGCTCGGTAGCCAGAAATCCTTAAGGCCGATGTTCGGTTTCGCCCCGTTCAATGTCTGACGAAGTGGTGATAAAAGACGGCGCGTAGCCGCGTCCGGGTGGAAGATCGTAGTTCGCTGGTTCGACCTCTGTAAGATACCGGTCGACGATGGATTCCAATTCGCCGAACAGGTTTGTGGTGTGCTCGGTACCTGCGTCATCCAGCCAGGTCGACTGCACGCTCGCCAGAAGTACCTTGCGATCCGCGTTCCACAAAGGATTGCGGACGAGGTAGATGATGGCCATGCGCGCGTTGTTGTTTCGGAAGACGCGCGGGAGGGAAATCACGGCGCGGAGTTCGCAATCTCGCATCAGCTCCCCACGCAGCTTCGGCATGCCGCGGTTGTCGCGGGCCAGCAGCCCTTCAGGCACAAGCATGCAGATGCGGCCACCATTCGGCCGAGCGAGCTCGACGGCTTGCCGTAGGAAGCAATGGTGGTCCATCAGTCCGCCCTCAGCATGACCGAACCGCTCGGCCCAAATCCGCGCGATCGCGCGGCGGTTTGTCCCGGAGTACTTATCGTTTCCCGGCGGATTACCGATCACTAGATCGTAGCGGCCCTCGCGCAAGTGTGGTTCTGCGGCCGCGTCTTCATGGATCTCACTATCGGCCGGCGCCCGCCGGTAAAGCGAGTTGTGGAGATAGACGCGAAGTTCACGTTTGCGTCGCGGGTAGAGAAACGTGAGGAGTTGGCGAGTACACGAGACGCAGAATGGATCGTCATCGACGGCCACGAGCCGCTTTGTCAAGAATTTCTCTGCCTTGGAATCGTTTTCGGTAATCGCCACGTGGTTCACACACTCGGCCGGGAACCCACCGCTGCCGCACGCCATGTCGATGACGCGCTCGTGGGATTTCGGATTCGCCAAGCGGACCATCTGCTGAATGACTTCCGTCGGTGTGAAGTAACGGCCGACATTGCGATAGCGGATTGACCGGCCGGCGCGATATGGCCGATGCTGCGACTGGCCAGTGAAGAACTCGTGTCCGCCGGGTTTGACCAGAAAGTTGCGGTAGCCGCGCGCCACGGCCGGTCCCGAGAACTCGTTGGATTCGATCTTTTGCTTGTACCAAGCGATCGCCTCTTGCACTTTGGCGATGGGGCGAGTTGTCAGTCCCGCCCGGCGGCACAGAGTGCCGATGCGACCCAGCTTCCCGTCGCGGGCGAGATCGATGATGCCATTGAACAGGATGATTTTCTGGTCGTCCTTTCTGCGCAGTGCGGCAACACGATGCACTGCGGCGTACAAGTCATGAAAGAACTGCCGGGCAACGTCGGCGATCAACACGCCTTGATCGGCGCCGAGTCCGCCGGATGGTTCGAGCGCCTGGGCCTCGGTCAGCAAATCCGGCCACTCCAGAAACGCCGGCGCGCCCTCGACGAGCAGCGGTTCGTATTCAATGTTCAGCCCGCGTGCCACCGCGCGGCGCATCTCCGCCCGGTCGCCTGCCGCGACGATCAAGAATGGCACCGTCATCTCGCGCATCGGGCAGTCGCGTTGGCGAGGCTTGAAGTTGGTGCTGTAATTGCGGGCCTGTTTGTAGCCCTGCTCGAACTGACGAGCGTGCGGCTCGCCCTCGATCGTGACCATCGGCAGATCGCCGACGTGGATCAGATAGTCCAGCCGCAGCAGACCGCTGCTGAACGGGTTTTCGATTTGAAATTGCGGCCGGCGCATCTCCGCCGGAATGCCTAGATAATCCAGCAAGGGCCAGATGACTCGATGGCCGTATTCGATGTCGTTGGCGCAACGGATGGCTAGCAGTTCGCGAATACGGCCGTTCGTTTTCATGCCCTGTCTCGCTCATGCCGGAAACGGCGTCAATTTTTGCTGTCGGCCCTCGATGACCAATTCGAGTTGCGAGATGAGGTGGCCCAGCCGTTCCTCCGCCTCCTTGATCGCTCGGCCATACGCCGGCTTTTCATTTGCCAGTGCGTTGATCGTCTCGCCGAACCGCCCCGGATCGACGCCTGAGTCTTCCAAGAGCCGCTCCTTGATCGCCATCGCACGGTCGTGTCGCTTGGACATTTCCACATATTGCCGCTGGACTTCCTCTTGCGTCTCCTTCGCAATATCGGGGATCAGCAATGCTCGAATGCGTCCAAAGTTTATCTTCTGTGAATCGACGCCGTGAATGACACGCTGCATCTGCAACTGTCCGTACGAAGTCTTCAGAAACGCACCGACAAAGTACGGGCTCACGCCGACAACACGAATTCGATCGATGTCTTGGCTAATGTTAAGTTTCCCAAAGTCTCGCGAAAGAACCACGCAACGACCGATAAGCGTTTCCGTGCCTCGGAATGCCGTATTCGTTAGGAGGATATCGTCCTTTAAGACTCGGCTTCTAGGTGGGTCATTGTGGCTTCCTTCCGCGACCCGATCAGGCTTGATTGCAAAGTCAATTCCCGTGTCTCGGATATTTATGACTTGGAGGTAACGGACAACGCCACGCGGATGAAAGTCACGAGAGCCCACCTGACCGTACGTAATTCCCTTCGACCCGTCTGGCAGCAGCTCGGGAATGAAGCGCCCAAGCGCGTTGGCGCCCATCTCTCGCAATTGCTGCTCGACCTGAACGAATCGATCTTCAAAGTAGGCCGGGTTAAAGCGATTGCTCTGGGCAATGTCGCCAAGCGTCGTGACCGTCCATGTGTGTCCCAGGTGATATTCGGTGCCCTCAATTTGACTCAGACTAACGACCACGGTTTGTCTCCCATCAAATGTTCGCGTCGGCCACTCGTTTCGCACTTTCAGTCACGCCCAACAGATAATCGTCAAACGACCAGTCATCGGCGTCAGGATGCGGTGACGTAAGCAGAATTTTTTTATCGCGCAGTTCCTCTGCGATGCGTCCGGGGGCTTTCGCGTGTGCCTCCAGCTCGGCCGCGGTGTATCGGCGAGCAAAAACGATTCCCGTCTTGGCCTTCGCGCCGACGCCTGTGAAGACCTTTTGCGGCAGGCTGACGACCGCGAGCAATTGAATTTGCCGCATCAGCCAAAGCCGCAGCGGCGCCAATTGGTCGCTGGCCAGAATGCTTTCGGGGACAATTACGGCGATCATGCCGCCGGGCTTGGCCAGTTGCACGAACCGCTCCGTGAAGAAGACTTCGATGGCCGTGCTCGCCAAGCGGCGGATCGTATCGCGCACTTCGGGCTGGCTGGTGTCCAGAGGCCGATCGACGGGCCAGTCCGCAACCGCTCGGGCCATGCGCTCGTAATCTGACGCGCGAATTGGCCGCTCGCTGTCTAGATCAAGGTCCGCGAACAGGCCGCCGCCATTCAACGTTTCGGCTAAAGACTCGTTGGCGCCGTCATCCAATCCATCGCGCAGCCGCCAGCATGCGTAGCGGCTGAGTTGCCGGGCCAGGTAGTCCAAGATCGCGCGCTGGTGCCGGCCGATCATGTGGACATTGGCGTCGGCGTCCTTCGCGAATGATTCGTCCGGCTCGTCGCCGAACAAGCTGCGCTGACGCTGGGTGCTCGATGAGGCGGGCGACTGTGTCAGTTGCAGCAGGTCCTTCAGTCCTTGACCGCTGAACGGTGGATTGCCGATCACGAGATCAAACGAGCCGGGCACCAAGCCGATGCTCGGATTGTCCAGCAGGCCGCTGGCGCGAAACAGCCGTGCGCCGCGAAGCCGCTCGTCGTCCTGCCAGAGAGGGACGAGCGTCTCATCGATATCGACACCGAAACAGTTTTTTGCGGCGTGGCCACGCTCGGCGGCGACTTTCAGGAATACACCCTCGCCGCACGCGGGGTCAATCACTCGGGCTGCCGCCTTCCATTTCTTCCCGCGCAGCACCTCCACCATATTCCACATGAACTGAGCCACTTCGGGCGGCGTGAAGAATTGACCCAGTGAGCGCCGCCGCTCCAAATCGTCAGTCGGGAAAAGCGTCTCCGCGGGACGTTGCGCGTCCAGCACAATATCGACGTTCGACCCAGCCGGATCCGCGACCAGCGCCGCGGCACCTCCCGCCAACAGGGACTCATTCGCGCGCGCCGCCTTCGTTCGCTCCACGATCTGACAGGCAAACACTCGACGGCCGATGCGAATTGCCTCGCGACAAAGCTCTTCAATTGTGCCGCCGGCCTTCACGTCTACGGCAACGATGCGCTTGGCCAATGCCATTACAAGCTGGTCGCGCCGCGGGCCATTTCCTTTCTGCCATCGGCCGTCCAATCGAAACGGCGAAACGAGCAGTGAGCGGTCTGGTGCAAGCGGCTCCCCGAGACACCGCGTCAGCGGCGCCGGTTCACATTGTGGCCCCGGCTTAACGGCCGCGAACAACCCGTGATGCATAACGTAAATCGTACAACCATCGGCTCGCTTGGCGGCCAAACTGACGACGTTGTAAGACGAACTCTCCGTGCCCACGACCAGCGTCTGGCCGGCTTCTGCCAAACGACTGGCCAACGCCAGTGTGGATTCCAGCGCGTGAGCCACCGGCTTCGCGGAATTCACCAGCGCCACGCACGCTGAATCTAAGAGGGAAACATTCCCAAAAGCGTACAACAGAGGTGGCGTGTCGTCATAGAACTCGCGCACTCGTGCGGGATATTCGGCGTCGCCGGGAGCAAGAATTACGATCCCCAGGTCGCAGGCACGCTGAAAAATAGCGACCGCCTTTTCACCAGCCTGCTCAACCTGACTCGCCAAGTTGTCGGCCACGCTGGAACGCAATCCATAGCGCTCTCGCAGGCACCTCGGCGAGCAACGAAAGAACTCCGCGATCGTTCCGGCATCACGGCCGACTTGGGCCAAAACGTGCGCAATGCCCTTGTCGCCCAATCCTTTAATGCAGGTCAGGGCAAGATAATCGATCGCCGCCGATTTTCGTTTCGAACGGGCGGGTTGTGTGGCACTGCTCATTCCATCCAGGTGTAAGCAAGCGGAAACCTTCTCGTCCTTGTCCGTTACAAGTCGCTTAGCTGATGAGTAGTTTACGGCGTGCACTCGTGAATCGGTAGTGGTCTGCGGATTGAACCTGTTGCTGGGTAAGGGATGGGGACGCCGCGTATCTTGGCGTACATAGTCCGCCATAGTCGGCTGCCGGATTCGCAAACTCACGGCGGGTTCATTATCATTGGGTGACAAGTCAGCCTAGGCCGTGGAATTTGGGAGTTGCCCGCGGATTCAGAACGGGCTTCCAGTAACGGGCTGCAGTGAAACTGACAAGCCGAACGGGATTTGCAAAATGATGGAGGACAAAATCATGTTGCGATGGTTGATGATTTTGCCCGCGATCATTTTGCTGAGTGGTATTACGCTGCTCGCGCAAGGCCCCTCGCCGACCGCCGTGGATCCGGCCGAGTTTGGGCTGCAGATTCCGGCGGGGCCGGTGCGTGCGGGGAATGGGCGACGTGTTACGACGACGGACGAAGCGAGCAGGCCGGTGGTGGCTAAGGTGCATGTCGAAGTGGGCGACTATCAGATCGTCATGTTGCCTGACGGGCAGTTGGTGACTCGGCGGACGAGCGAGACGGGTGCGACGGATCGTCCGTTCGCGGCGGCGACGAAAGATGAAATCGCGGCGGAACTGACGGCTGGGCCGTTCAAAGGATTCAAGACGAATCAGACGCGGCACTATCTGTACGTCTACAACACTAGCGAAACGTTCGCCTTGGCCGCCAGCC
>JBGTKH010000309.1:0-4791 GCA_041744735.1 Pirellulaceae bacterium
TGCCGCAAACCGGAGGGCTTGCGCCCTGCCGCTACTTTTCCAATTCATCAAGTTATTTTTTTGCGGTTACTAAGTCGTCAATCGACGGGCTCGGAGCCGGCTCGGAGGCGGCGAGGAGGCCCATCGTACAAAGCCCGCACTTCCCGAGCCGCCGACCTTGGCGCCGTTTGGCATCATACCGCGCGGCCCCGTTTCTTGTATGATGGTCGGACAACGTTGCGTTCACCGCCCGATTCGAATTGACTTGATCCGCACGCCGGTTGCCGCCGATGGACCTTGCATTCAGTGCCGCCACGCAGACTTGGGATTTATTGTCGCGACAAGTCACGGAGTTTGTAACCGCCTGGGAACGCAGCGAACATCCGCCCAGTCTAGACGAGTTTCTGCCGGCCGAGCCGCCGACACTGCGGCGAATGGCACTCGTAGAACTGATTAAGATCGACTTGGCGTATCGCTGGAAACAGCGTTCAGCGGTGCGATCCGACGACGACACGGGCATCATGCCTTCGCCAACTGAAGACACGCTGGACATCGCGCCGCGCGCTCAAGTGCTGCAGATCGAACAGTACGTCGATCGCTATCCCGAATTGGCTGACGAGGGTGGGCCGCCCAGCGATCTCATCTACGAAGAGTATCACGTGCGGCGTTCGACCGGCGATTCGATCGAGCCCGACGATTATTTAGAACGCTTCCCTGCGCGCGCCGATGAGCTGCGGCGGCTGATGAAGTTGGAACAGCCGCAGGCGAGCACGTCGCTGTTCCGCGGCGGCAAACCGCGCGGAAAACCGCAAGCCGGCGATCAAGTGGACGACTTCGATTTGATCGTGTCGCTGGGCGCTGGTGCGTTTGCGACCGTGTTCCTCGCGCGGCAGCGATCCATGCAGCGGCTGGTCGCGCTGAAAATTTCCGACGACCGCGGAAACGAACCGCAGACGCTGGCTCAACTGGATCATCCCCACATCGTGCGCGTGTACGACCAGCGGCGCCTGCCCGACCAGATGCTGCGGCTGTTGTACATGCAGTATGTGGCAGGCGGCACGTTGGAAGCGGTGATCGAAGGTGTCCGCCGCGTGCCGGCTGCCGCGCGCACCGGGCGCATTTTAATGGATACGGTCGACGAGCAAATGGAACGTTCCGGCCAACCGCCGTCGGGCGAATCGTCGTCGCGCCGGCGATTGGCCTCGATGAGTTGGCCGCAGGTCGTGTGCCGCCTGGGCGCACAGTTGGCACAGGCATTGGACTACGCACACCGTAAGGGCGTGCTGCACCGCGATATCAAACCGGCCAACGTGCTGCTGGCCGCCGACGCCACACCGAAGCTGGCGGACTTCAATATTAGTTTCAGTTCCCAATTGGAAGGCGTGACTCCGGCCGCGTATTTCGGCGGCAGCCTGGCGTACATGTCGCCCGAGCAGTTGGAGGCCTGCAACCCCAAACATCCACGGCAGCCCGAAGAACTCGACGGCCGTAGCGACATCTATTCACTGGCCGTAATGCTGTGGGAACTGCTTTCTGGCGGGCGGCCGTTTGGCGACGAGAAGGTCGAGGGGAATTGGACCGCTACGCTGGAACAAATGGTCGCGCGGCGCCGTGCTGGACCCAGTGGACAAGATCATGGCGCGGAGTCGAATGACTGTCAGGCTCATTTGCGGGAAGTGCTGTTGAAGTGTCTGGCGCCGGACCCCGTCGACCGACACTCCAGCGGCGACGAATTGGCCCGCGAACTGCGGCTTTGCTTGCAGCCGCATACACAGCGGCTGATGCAGGCCGCGCCGCGCGATTGGCGCAAGTGGGTGCGGCAAGCGCCATATCTGACAGTGTTGCTGTCCGCGCTGATACCGAACCTTGTCGCCGCCGTGTTCAATTACTATTACAATTGGAAATCGTACGTAGAATTCCTCCCGGCAGCGCAACAGATGATCTGGCGCGTGCAAGTCCCGCCGATCAACGGCGTTGCGTTTTCGCTCGGCATTTTCCTCGCGCTCTATCTCACTGGGCCGATCGCGCGCGGTGTGCGCAATCGAGGTCCGGCACAATCCAGCAGCGGGACGCCCGCGCACGGCTCGCTGCAGCGCGCTCTTCGCTTGGGACAATACGCGGCCATGATCGGCATCGTCGAGTGGGCGATCGCGGGCCTGATGTTCCCAGTCGTTTTGCATTTGCTGTCGGGACACGCCGACGTGAAACTGTACATGCAGTTCGTCGCGTCGCTGACTTTGTGCGGGCTGATCGCCGCGTCGTATCCTTTTTTCTTCGTCACCTACTTCTGCGTGCACGTCTTCTATCCGGCCATATTGCGGCAAAATCCGGCAGCCGAAGCGGATGCCGATGATCTCAAGCTGCTGCGGAAGCGGGCCGGGGCGTTCTTGCTGCTGGCCGGCGGCGTGCCGTTGCTGGGCGTGGCGCTGATTGTGCTCAACGCGCTGCTCACGGGAGCACAGAACACATTGATCTTGGGCGTGCTGAGCGCCGTGGGTGCCTTTGGATTCTTCCTCGCATACGCCATGTACAACGCCATCCAACACGACCTCGCCGCTCTAGCCGTCGCCGCCGGGCCGCCCGATGCGTTCGGCACGTCGAGCGAGAGTTTCGAAGCTTACTGAAATCTATCTTCGCCTTACCAACATGGCTCTCGTCACAATCAAGAACCTAAGTATCGGATACCGCGGGCCACCGTTGCTGGACACGGTGAACTGTCAGATCGAGCCGGGACAGCGGATCGGTTTGCTGGGCCGCAACGGCGAGGGCAAGACGACGCTGCTGCGGATCTTGTGCGGCGACGAGCAGCCGGACCACGGCGAAGTGCAACTGGCTCCACAAACCACCGTCGCGCTGCTGCCGCAGGAAGTGCCGCAAAATGTGACGGGCAGCGTGTCGCAAGTCGTCGCCCAAGGCTGGCACGCCGCGCCGGATGACGACCAGCGGCCGGCATGGAAAAAACATCACAGCGTCGAACAAATCATCTCGCGGATGGAACTCAATGGGGACGCGCCGTTCGAGTCACTGTCGTCGGGGATGAAACGCCGAGTGCTGCTGGCGCGATCGCTCGTCTCGTCGCCCGACCTGCTGTTGCTCGACGAACCGACGAACCATTTGGACATCGATGCGATTACGTGGCTCGAGGACTTCCTCGGCCGCTGGAGCGGCACGCTGATCTTCGTCACACACGACCGCATGTTTCTCCGCCGGATCGCCAACCGGATTCTCGAGATCGATCGCGGCCGGCTGTTCGATTGGTCGTGTGATTACGACACGTTTCTGAAACGCAAAGAGGCGGCGCTGGAGGCCGAAGAAAAGCAAAACGCCTTGTTCGATAAGAAGCTGGCCCAAGAGGAAGTTTGGATTCGGCAAGGCATCAAAGCTCGGCGAACCCGCAACGAGGGCCGGGTTCGTGCGTTGGAACGATTGCGGCGCGAGCGAAGCCAGCGGCGTGCGTTGCAGGGCAAAGTCAGCCTGCGAATCGATCAGGGTCAGCGAAGCGGCAATTTGATCGCCGAGGTCAAAGACGTGTCGTTTGCCTACGGCGACTGCGACATCGTCCGCGGTTTTTCGACCACGATCGAGCGCGGCGACAAGGTCGGACTGATCGGTCCGAACGGTGCCGGCAAGACGACGCTGCTGCGAATCATCCTGGGACAACTGCCGCCGCAATCGGGCAGCGTGCGATTAGGCACCAAGGTGCAAATCGCCTACTTCGATCAGCTTCGCCAGCAACTGGACGACGACCAGACGGTTCAGGAAAGCATCGGCGACGGCAGCGACACGGTCCGCGTCGGCGGCCAAGCGATGCACGTGATCGGCTACCTGCAGGATTTCCTGTTCAGCCCCGAACGCGCCCGCACGCCAGTCCGCTTCCTCTCCGGCGGAGAACGCAACCGCGTCCTGCTCGCCCGTCTATTCGCCAAGCCGGCCAACGTCATCGTCTTGGACGAGCCAACCAATGATTTGGATGCCGAGACGTTAGAACTGCTGGAAGAACGGCTGGTCCAGTACGAGGGGACGCTGTTACTGGTCAGTCACGATCGAGCATTCCTGAACAACGTGGTCACGAGCACGATCGTCTTCGAGCCAAGTGGCGTCAAAGAATACGCCGGCGGCTACGACGACTGGCTGCGTCAGCGATCCGCGGCGGCAACCGAGATTGAAGAATCGCAACCGCCACGTGCGAATCAGCGCGGCAATGTAGAAGCCTCTCCTCCGCCGGACAATCAACCAAAGCGCCGTTTGACTTTCAAGCAACAGCAAGAGCTGGCCTCGTTACCCGCAACGATCGAACATCTCGAAACCCAAATTGCCGCCTTGCACGAAGCCATGGCCCAACCCAACTTCTACCAACAACCCGGCGACCGCCTCGCCGCCGAACAATCGCGGCTAAAAGACCTGACCGCCCAACTCGCGTCAGCCTACGAGCGCTGGGAAGAACTGGAGTCCAGCTAATTCGCCGCGGCCAGCGATTGGTCGACGTAGCGAAGCTGCGACCGTTTTTCGACAAGTGGCATCTGATGCGCATCTGATGCCCGGTGTCCAATGACCGCCGGAATTGGAAGACGCGTCCTCCCATGCCCTGAAGAACCGGTGGCAATACACGCTGTTACCATGAAGCGGCGATGGCCCGTTTCACGCCAGCGATATCCTCGGCTTTGTTGGATAAACTGCACTTTAGGCCATTGTACCGGAGGTCGGGCGGCCCAGATTGGGATTCCTAAAAGAAGCGGCTCTCCGCGATGCTGTGAGTTGTTCAACACTTCACCGCACCGGGAGAGCCAAGGATGGCTAAGGATAAACGTTCCG
>JBGTKH010000310.1:0-7886 GCA_041744735.1 Pirellulaceae bacterium
TCACTCAGGAACGGCCCGGCTATCATATCCGGGCCACGGTGGCCTTTCGCGACGTGCAGCCCGAGGATTACGCCGGCCTGTTCATCTCCGGCGGCCGCGCGCCCGAATATTTGCGGTACGACCAGGACCTGCTGCGCGTCACGCGAGCGATCCACGCCGCCGGCAAGCCAATCGCGTCGGTCTGCCACGGCATCGAGATCCTAACCGCCGCCGACATCATTCGCGGCAAGACAGTGACCACCGTCGCCAAGTGCGCGCTCGACGCTCAGCAAGGCGGCGCCACGTACGTGAACCAGCAAGTGGTCCTCGACGGCAACCTCGTCTCCGCCCGCACCTGGCACGACAACTCGGCGCTGATGCGCGAGTTCATTAAGATGCTGAAAGCGGCAACGTAATCTATCCGCCACGAATCCGCGGCGGGGAAAGTGGTCAGGTGGCTACCATGTCCGAAAGTCAACCTTCGGCCGGCGAAATCTCCCAAGCGAAACCCGGTGGTTTTCAGTTTAGCTTGCGGACGATGCTGATTGGCGTGTCCGTGCTGTGCCTGCTCTTAGCAGTGACTCTGCCCATGGTCATGGCCGCGCGAGAAGCGGCATACATTACAGAGTGCAAGTACAATTTGAAGCAAATTGGGCTGGCGTTAGCAAACCATCAAGATCAGAAGCGCAGCATGCCGCCCGCTTATCTTGTGGACGCCAACGGCAAGCCGGCACACAGTTGGCGAGTGCTGATTGTACCTTTCCTTGAGCAAAGCGATTTCTATGACGTTTATACGCTAGAAGAGTCTTGGGACGGACCGAGTAACCGACGACTTGTGTTGGGACAACCCGTTCCATACACAAACTTCCGGAGTGGCACCCGCGAGGTTGGGTTTCCGCCGTTCCGATGTTTTGTTTGTCCGCATTGCGGCGATCGCAGGCGAGATCGTCACACGAACTACGTGGTTGTCGTAGGACCGGAGACGGCGTTTCCAGGTGCCATGGCAATTCAATTGACGGATATTCCCGACGGTGCCGAAAACACGATCCTCGTTGTTGAGATCGAGAATTCGGACATTCACTGGTTGGAGCCACGCGATCTGGAATTCGATCGGATGAGCTTCAAGATTAACCACAAGTCGCAGCCCAGCATCGGCAGCCGCCATCCCTCCGGCCCCGCAGTCGTCTTTGCGGACGGAACCGTCGCCCGCATCAGCAAGTCGATGCCGCCCAACACACTTCGAGCGCTGCTGACGCGGAACGGCGGCGAGAAGGTCGATCGTCAGCAACTTGTCGACGAAGGACTTCTCCAACTCTTGTTTTAGATGCGTTTGAGCAAGGCGGAGTGAAGACGATGCACGTCAAACGCGCCATTGCGTGGCACCATGAACGATAAAGACGAAGTCAACGTGGCCCGGCGGTCATCGAACGGATTCCAGTTCAGTCTGGCCGGCATGTTCTTTCTCGTCACTTGCTTTGGCGTGCTCTTCGCCTCGTGGCATTGGATCATCGAGCCGGCACGCGCGCGAGCACGTCGCATGGAGTGTGTGAACAACCTCAAGCAGATCGGGGTTGCACTTCTCAACTATCACGACCTGCACAGTACCTTTCCTCCCGCATATATCGTCGATGCCAACGGAACACCGGCACATAGTTGGCGGGTGCTAATTTGGCATTGTTTGGAGAGCGGGGGTCCCCGTCTCCAATACAACTTTGCCGAACCGTGGAATGGCCCGAACAACCGGCTGCTCACTCATCGGCCTTATTGCTTTGCCTGTCCGGATTGTCCGGATGCCAGCAAGACCAACTGCACCAACTACGTGATGATCGTCGGCCCGGCAGCGATGTCTGACGGCAGCAGTAGCACCACGCTCAACAAATTCATCGACGGCACTTCCAACACGATCATTGTCGTGGAGATTCATCACTCGAACATTCATTGGATGGAACCTCGCGACTTGTCCACGAACGAGATGAGCTTTCAAGTCAACGACCGCACCAAGCCGAGCATCTCCAGCAACCACGTCGGCGGCGCGATGGTCGTGCGCGCCGATGGGAGCGTGCAATTCCTGCCGAACTCGATTAGTGCCGACGAATTGAAAGCCTTGCTCACCATTGCCGGCGGCGAAATCGTCGAGATCAAATGACTTTGGGTCGCTTCAGACTTGTGAGAGATGCGGACTATTTCTTCGTTCGCGAGGGAACTTCTTTGCGCGGCGCGGGCGGTTGCTCTTGAGGAGGAGGTTGATCCACGTGCGTGCCGTGGGAGGGGCTTTTGGCGGTGGCGGTGTCGACTTCGTCGGAGGTTTGCAGCGACGTCATGCCGAAGCCGGGATGTTGCGTGAAGGTGGTTCGGCCGGGAACGAGTTCGGCAACGCCGGCGCCGGAGACTAGCGCGGCGAGCGCGGCGCCGTTGGTGAGCGGTGTGAGACGATCGGCCACGTGCTGCATTGCGGTAGGACGCTTGGCGGGTGATTTGGCGGTCATCTGCTCCAGCAACGCAACTAACTCCTGCGGTAAATCCTGTTCGGGCATCGTCTCTCCGTGACTCGGAAAAACCAAGGTGGGACGCCGCGAGAAGACAGCTTACCCGAACCATATGCGATTGCAACAGGCGCGACTTTGGAGTGCGGTGACTCGTCACCGCTTTAAGAGTTTTGGAGGTTCTGCGAATCGAGTTTAAAAATCCAAAAGCGGCGACGAGTCTCCGCACTCCAGATCCAAAAGCGGCGACGAGTCGTCGCACTCTAAGATTAATACTTGACGGTTAGGCCGAGACCTAGGGCGTCGGCGGATACTTGGCTGCTAATGGAAGTGCCGGGCAGCGAGCCAACAGCGGGTGCGATGAAGGGGCCGCGTACCTCGTTCTCCAGCGCGTGCAGGTACACCAGCGACAGAACCAGGCACTGCGTCAGTTCGTAAGAAGCTCCCACGGAAACCACGTGCTGAGTGATCAACGGCGAGGCGACGTTAAACAGCACATCGCTGCTGTGGATCGGATTTTGGGCGTAGTAGTATCCGCCGCGCAGATACAGACACTCGGTCGCCTTGTATTGAACGCCCATGTGGACCGAAAAGATATTGCTCCAGCCCAGCCCGCGCACCGAGCCGTCCGGCGCGAAGCCCGACGGGCCGAATCCATCCGTGTTCGCGTAGTCGAAGTACCGCAGGTCGCAGGCGAAGACCCAGTTCTCGAACCCCGAGTAAGCCGTACCCAGCGAGATGATCATCGGATAGTCGAACTTCACCTTCTCTGTGCGCGGCAGCCCGATTTCGTCTTCGGTAAAGAAACGAATCTCCTCGAACCATTGCGGACTCTTCACCGACGCGCCGAAGTGCCAGTAGTTGTCGGTGATGTAGTAGATGCCGATCTGAAAGCCGCCGCCCCAACTGTATCGATTGCCGCGGCCCGACGGATAACGCGGCACGCCGCTGCCGTCGGCATCGTCAGGCGCGACCAGGAACAGCGGGTCGGCGGCGACTCGCGCGAGCGTGACTGTCGGCGCGAAACCGATCGACAGATTGTCCGTCACGGCGTAGGACGCGGTCGGAACAATTTGCATGATCTCGGCCTCGGCGAAAACTCGTCCCAGCCCGCCGAAGCCGCCGGGCGTGTTGTTTTGAGGCGTCAGAATCGGGTTCGTCGCGCTGGCCGGATAATTCGAGCGAAAGCCGGCGATGCCGAACAGTCCGAGTCCATATGTCCAGCGTGAATCTTCCGGTTTATGAACCAGAGCGATCGCGGGAATCGGCGACACACCGGGCTCGCTGCGGTCCGCGCCTGACAAGGGAACCGGCGGAAAGCCGCCGCCGAGCGCTCCGGGCTCAATGCGCGAGGACAACTCGGCCGAGGCCAATAGCAATTCCAAACCCACCATCATCTCCGATTGCGGCATGCCGCTGATCGAGGCCGGGTTCCAGTGCAACGCGCCGCCTGCATCCAGTGGCGCGGCTGTCCCGGCACCGCCCATCGCACGATTGACCGGACCCACACCGCTCAGCGCGATGCCTTGAGCACGCACGGATGCGGTCGCGGCCGACATCGTCACGAGCAACGAGACTAACGCGAAGATTTGAAATGCCCCATCACGATGCATGGCAACTTCCTTGTATCACACTCGTTACACGCGACAGCCGAAAACGTTCAGCGACAGGCGTAGCGGTTCCAGCGCTTGTCGGTTTTTTATCGTCGGATCATTTGGTAACGGACATCTTCCCGCGAATTGTTCTGGTTATATCGGTTGTGCTGGTTGTAGCAGGTCGTACGGCTGATGCCCGCCGCCCCCCCGCCTGTTCCGCCTTGCGTTGGTCGGCGTCAAGGTCGACAATCGGGTTGAATGTCTGGACAACGTATGTACATGTCTAGGGGCGACTAATCACATCGCCATGCAGATCGGGTTGAAGGAATGAGTGTCCCGTCGCTTCGAGTTCTGTTAATCGAAGACGAGCGTGCCGACGCGAAGTTTATTACACTGCTGTTGGCGGAGTCCTCGACAATTCGCATCCAAGTCGAGCATGCGGATCGGCTCGCGACCGGTGTTGCGAAACTTGCCGAGGGCGGGCTCGACGTCGTGCTGCTGGACTTGAATCTACCCGATGCACGAGGCTTTGAGACCCTAAGCCGAATCCAATCGGCATACCCGGCTGTACCCGTTGTCGTGTTGACGGGGCTCGGCGGAGATGAAACGGGCTTCGAAGCGGTGCGGCGCGGGGCACAGGATTTCCTGATCAAGGGCGAGATCGACACGAACCTGCTGGTGCGTACATTGCGCTATGCAATCGAGCGAAATCAAGCGCGCCAACAACTGCTGGAAAGCGAATCGCGGCTGCGGTTGCTTACCGAACAGGTCGCCGCCGTGTTGTGGACGACCGACTGCGAGTTGCGTTTCACGTCCGTGCTGGGCGGGGAGACGGCCGCGTTGAATCTGCGGCCCGAGGATGTCCTTGGTCAGTCGTTGTACGAGTACTTTGACACCGACCAGCCGGATCTGCCGTTGATTGCCATGCATCTGAAGGCAGTGCGTGGCATTGAAACTTCCGGCGACGTCGAATGGGGCCGAGGTTGGTATCACGCGCACGTGGAACCGCTGCACGACGCCGACGGGCAAATCGCCGGCGCGGTTGGCGTGGCGTTGAACGTGACGGATCAGCGGCATATGGAACGAGGGCTGGAAGCAGCGCGGCGGATTCAACAACACCTGCTGCCTAAGCAGGCGCCGCGCAGACCCGGCTTCGACATCGCTGGCGCCTGTTATCCGGCACAAAGATGCAGCGGCGACTATTTCGATTACATCCCGATGCGCGATCAGCGATTGGGGATCGTGTTGGCCGACGTGGCCGGACATGGCGTGGGGCCCGCGATTCTGGCCGCCTCGGTCCGCTCCTATCTGCGGGCCACGGCGATGCAGGACAAAGAAGTGCACGAGATGCTGACCACCACCAACTGGTTGCTCTCGATGGATACCGAGACCAGCCAGTACGTCACCTTACTGTGCTGCCAGATCGATCCGCGCACGAAGTCCATGGTGTACGCGGGCGCCGGGCATCAAGGCCATCTGATCCGCTCGTCGGGCCGTGTGAAAGTCCTGGACAGCACCTGCATGCCGCTGGGAGTTGAGCAGCACGAAGTCGTCCCGCTGTCGCGCCGCATCGCGTTATTCCCAGGCGACGTGTTGTTGTTACTCACGGACGGAGTGGTGGAAGCCCAGTCAGCCGAAAATGAGCTCTTCGGTTTTCAGAGGGCGCTGGACGTTGTGCAAGCTCACCGCGATGCGCCGGCAAGCGAGATCGTTGCGGCCCTCTATCAAGCCGCATGCGATTTTGCTTATCCAGACCCGCAGCAAGACGACATCACGGCCGTGGTGGTTAAGGTCGAACCGAATGGCAGTTCGTCGGAATGACGTACAAGTAGCTGCGTTCGCCAGAACGCGGGTCTTTCCGGCATCCATCCGCACTCTGGCATCCATCCGCACTCTGGCATCTATCCGCACTCTGGCGAGTGCAGCTACGTTTTGAAAATCGTTCTAGAAGCGGCCGTTGATGCCGGCGTTGATGCCTTGCACCCACCAGTCCGTGTCGTTGAAGTTAAAGAACGGTCCCTGAGCGTCCGGCACAGTGGCACCGAAGAACTGCCGCGTGTCGATGTTGCGGTCGATCTGGTCGCCGGCCAAAAGCACCGACGACCAATAGATGAACGAATAACCCAGCGACACGTTGAGGTTGTCGTTGACCTGATAGCCCACATCCAAGCTGACGTGCGGCACAAACGTGAACTGGTCCTGCTTGTACGTGCCGATGTTGGAGTTTTGAGTCAGCAGCGCGCCGTTGGTCGTAATCGTCCCGAAGCCGACAAAATCGGCGGTGTTCGTGCCGCTCACGATCGCTGCCTGCCGCGAGTTCCCCAATCCCAACTTGCCCAACGTGTTGAGAGTCCACGGCCCTTGCTGGAACTCTGCAGAGATACCAAACTCGCCGCCGTGAAAATCATTCCGCGTGCTGAACGAGTCCAATCCAAAGAACTCGTCGCCCGTTCCCAAGTCGCGGAAGTCGTGTGTCACGATCAAAGAATCGTTGATGCGGGTATATTGGTAGCCGCCCACGATGTCCACGCTGTAGCCGAAGCCGCGTCCCCAGTTCACTCGCAAAAAGCCGTCGCCCCCGTAGAGCTGATTCTTGGTTACGGCCGTGACCGTGCCGGCAGTGAACGGGCCTTGCGTGGGATCAGCATTGGTGAAGGCCACCAGCAGCGCGTCTTCCTTTCCGATCTGCGTGTTGAAGAATGGCCGTCCGAGAATCGTGGTGCCCGCGGAAGTGGCGGAGAAACTTACTTCGTCCTCGTCGACCGCAAAGACTCGCATGCCGATGCCGATTTCGCGATGATCGTCCAACCACGTTCCCAGTTCGATTTGAACTCCGCCATGCCAGTTGTCGTTGACACGATCGCCGCCGAACAGGATGCTCGTTGTCGGCTGTCCGATGGTTGCGGCGATCGGGTTGGTCGGACCGGCGTTACGCGGTGTGCCCGGCGGACTGGTCGAGACCAGCGGCGGCAGGCTTCGGCCCTGACGCGTCCAATACAACAGATCGACGCTGCCCCAAGAGCGCCACGGATAGTAAACCGCTCCGTCGTCGAAACAACCCCCCGTTCCGTCCCCAGCGAATGTCGAATCCATGTGACCGTAGTCGTGGGCCATCGGAGCGAGTTGGCCGTCGGCGAACATTTGCGGTGGCGCGAAACCAGCGTCAGCGGGCGGGCCATAGTAGGCCGCCGGCTGCGCGGGGAACGGACCTGTCGGCGGCATTCCGTAAAAACCCGCGGGCTGTCCGGGCGGATATGCAGGTTGCATTGGCGCATAGCCAGCCGGCGCCATCGGTGCATAGCCAGCCGGCGCCATCGGCGCATAACCGGCCGGCGGCATCGCTGGAAAGCCCGTTGGATAGGACACGAAATCGCCGGCTGGCTGCATGGCATAATTGCCGGTGGGTGGTGCCGCATAATAACCGGCCTGAGGCACGCCGTACATTCCCGCTCCCGGATAGGCGGGCGGCGATTGCTCCGGCCAGCCATAATTCTGCGCGAAGCCTCGCTGTCCACTCATCACCGTGGCCGCCAGGGCGATCGCCAGAATCGTTGTTTTGCAGTTCATGATCGGTGCTCGCTAGGTTGGCAAGTTGCCTACTATCTCCGAAAGGTTTGATCGACCGCTACGTTCGGAAAATCGAGTCAAATCGGTATAAGCGTCAAAGTCCTTGCAAACTTCCCGGCTTCCCCCGTTCTCGGTTTTGCGAGCTACGCTTGGAAAGTTTTCGGGTAGTGTCCCGACATCGCGTTGCTAATCAACGTTGGGTGGCTGGGGCTGAGTCCGCGAAGCCCCAGATTGCGACCCGCTGTGGCGACCTGCTGGGGCT
>JBGTKH010000311.1:0-6245 GCA_041744735.1 Pirellulaceae bacterium
TGGCTTTGTAGTCGTCGGTCGCGGACGCGAATCGCGCCCGGAGAAACGGCAAGTACTCGGAATCGCGGAAGCGGTTTTGGTAGATCGTGACGAGGGCGTCGCCCAGCGTGTGCTTGTCGGCGGGTTCTTTCGCCGTGTTCCATCGCTCGCGCAGCCCGGCGGCGATCTTCTGCCACACTTCATCCGGAATCTCCGACGCATCCAACTGCGTGCGGCCGTCGATCGGTTCGGCCAATTCCAGGCGGCCCGACAATAGCCACGGCGCAAGCGATTGGATCGTCTGCGGCGAAAGCTCGATGACATCGTCCGGCATGCGCATCAGCAACTCGCCGCGCAGCCGGTCGCCCGATTCGCTCTGTGCAAAGGAACTCATGTGAATGATGCGAATCGCGACAGCCGAGTGATGCGGATGACGGACGAAGAATCGAACCATGTCGGCCAGCGGTTCATACCAGCGGTCGTCCATGCGGTAGAACGACAGATTGTGAGCGCGTCCTTCCGCGAACTGCAACGCCGCGTCCAATCGCGCGTGCTGATGTTCGGCCGTAATCTTTCCTTCAATGCGACTAGCCGCCAGCCAGCCATCGGCCATTTCGTACGCCGCGTCAAGCTGGTCATTGAAGACCAGCGCGGCCAGATGATACGAGTACGCCGACGCATACTTCGGTTGACGCTTGACCCATTCGCTGGTGAATTTAAGCCAGTCGACCCAACGGAATTCGGCTTCTAGAAGTCCCGCATAGGCAGTTCGGAGCGTCTCGTCTTCGTAGTCCGTTCGCTTGATTGGCCGATCGAATTCGTTTTGCAGCCAGGCGTAGGCCGCGTCCGACTGGCCGGCGCGCAGTAGCCGCTGAGCGACGTCCACCTGACGTTGGACATCCCACGGTGCCTGCTCGGCAAGCATACGCCGCAACGCGAGCGCGTCTTCCAAACGACCGAGCGCGTCGTAGCATTGGGCCAATCGATCTTGCCAGTGCGGCATCACATTCCACTGGGCCGGTTGCCGTTCGTAAACGGGCTTCAGCAATTCAACGAGTTCGAAGAACTCCGGCCAACTGGTAATGCCGTAGGCTTGATTCATGAGGAAATCGGCCAGAAAGACGTCATCCTGTTGCGGTTGTGCGACGAGCTGACGAGCTTCGTCGAGCAACCGCTGCCGCGCTTCTTCGTTACGCCGAATCGTGATCAGTAGCATGGTGCGAATCCACTTCACGCCCGGTTTATCGGGATGCAGCTTTTCGAGCGCCTCCTCGTGCTGCCACATTTCGTCCCACTGCTGGCTCATCGCGTTCCAGAGAATCATCGTCATGCGGTCGTCGAAGGAAGCGGAGCCGTCGGCGACACGCTGCCGCGCATCCTTCAGCTTGACCGGCGGCAGTTGCAGAAACTGAACGGACGACTTCGCAGCTAACTCGGCCGCGATCCGTTTGTCGAACTGGTCGCGCGATAGGGGCTGAACATCTAACTCGATCTCGCCGATCTTGCTGCCATTTGCATCGGTGATCTGCGTGCGTCGCGCCCACCACGAACCCGCGACCTCGACGAAATCTTCATACGACCAGCGGCCGGTCGATTTCTCGCCGTCGAACGTCTCATAGGACAGAATCACGTGACGGGCCGTGTCGATCAGGTAATGTTGCTCGTACGTCGAATCCTTGAACGACAAGGTCAACTTCGCTCGGTTTTCGCCCGCCGGTTGAACGCCAGCCTGATGTGTCGGATGCCCGAGATGCAGCGCCGCAAGTGACGAGTCGTACAGCACGAAAGACGGCAAGAGGTCCTGCTCGACGCTGTCTCGCACGCGCCCCAGTCGATGGGCCACCGAATAGACACCGCGCTGCTTCGCATTGCAGAATTGGATGTCGGAGCGGTCATCCAAATCCAATGTGCGCGTCAGCCACGCCCTCGGTGAATACAAGATCAGATCCGTGTTATGCGACTCACGGCGGTTCCAGCGCGGGTCGAACGTATCGTACGTGCGGCGAATCACAATGCCGCCCGCCAGATTGCGAAGCGACTCGGTGCGCAAAAGGCTCTTTGAAAGTGCGATCGCCTCCGGAGACCAGCCCTCCGGATCCTTCGGCGGTTCCGCCGGCCCGCGCACTGCCGGCTCGAGCGCGGGGAAAATCGCGTCGACCCACCTTGTGTAATCCGCGTAGTAATGGCCATAGTCGAGCGAAAAGTAACTCGCTCTTCCGCCGGCCAACCGTGACCCACGACTTGCCAATTCGTTTCGTTGAAAGTCCGTGCCGTCTACCTCGCCAAAGCCGAAATCAATCGATGCCTTTCTAATAAAGGGGCGATCTCCAACCATCAATTCCTTCCTGAAGTCGTACTCGGCATCCTCGCGATCCAAATCCTGTAACCCCAACGCCATTTCCTCGTCGAGCGACTCGATCGCGTCGCGGCCGAGTGAGTCTGGCTGATAAGCGGCTGCCGCTAAGGCTTCCTCGGGGCCATCCAACGGCGCACTCCCGGCTCTCGCGGCGAACGGATTTGTCTGACTGCCGAAAGCCGACAAATCGACCAAAATTGGACTTGCATCCAAGTCCGAAGCGACGCTCGAAATCGTGCTCGTGACCGAGTCGATCGGTCCACCGAATTCCGCGTCTCCAGCCCCGCCCGCCAAACCGACAACCGGCCCGGACATCGGCAGCGCACCCAGAGCGTTCAGATTGAACCTGCCAGAAGGCTGCAACCGGTCGATTCGTTGTTGGAACAGACGCGAGTTTCTGCTCATCGTGGAAAGCTGCTGCAGAATCTGCCGACGCAGGCCGATCCGCCAATCGCCCGCGAGTTTTATCTGCTGTTGTAATAATTCGTAATTCGCGTTGTCGCGGCCGGCGGCAAAAAACCGTTCGCCGTCGCGCATCTCGTAGCGACGCTTGACGCCAAACCGTTCGCGGTCCGCGTCCGACTCCAACACCAACAGCGAAGTGTAGGGCGTGATGATGTGAAACTCTTCCGACAGCGCGATGATCTCGTCTTGGATCGCCTGGCCGCGGCCTTGCCCGAGCAGATGATCCAGATGCGAGCGTGCCCACAGGCGAGGAATGAACGAGTTGCCTGCCTCGGCGTCCGCCAGCGACACGCGGGCGGCGTAGCGAACCGTTTCGCTGCCACGCTTGCCGGTGACCACAATCTCGCCCTGCTGATCTTTCCCCTCGGGCAGATAACGTCCGACGATAATCTGCTGCGTGCCCGCCGCCAGATTCGGCAACCGTTCGGGATAAACCGCGGCAACTTTCAAGCCGCGGAATTCAATGTTCATGTCGCGCAGCCCCGGCTGAGCAATTTCGTTCAGCAGTTCCAGCGCGACCGACGGCGGAGTTAGCTCGCCGCCGATCCCTCGCGCCGACCCGCCGCCACTTGCGGCGATGCTCTTCAGCACGATCGACTCGGTCGTGTTCCCGACAGACACTGCGTGGAACGTGAGCTTTCGTTTGGCAGCCGTAGACTCGCTGCCGGTCATTCGCTGGAGACGTTTTGCAAATGCGACCGGATCAGCATCTCCCGTCGACACGATGCCATCGCCGATGTAAACAACGTGCGCGTTTGCGGACGCCCTTTTGATGACATCCGACAAGGCGCGGTCGAGGTCGGTCCAGCCCAACGACAGCCGCTGTTCGAGAAACTCGCCGGCCTTGGCGACGTTCGCCTCGGTCGCTTCGCAAGGCTCGGCAAAGGCCCACTCGGTTCCCACGTCAGCCGCGGCAAGCATGAAACGGTCGCTCGGCCCCAAGGACGCGAGCACGGTCGCCACGAACTCCGCTTGCTGCCGACGCTTCTCAGAATCCATCGACGCCGAAGTATCGCACAGCAGCACGAGATTGAGCGGTTGGCCGTCCGGCAGCAGTTCACGCTGCCAGTTGCCTTCGTTCGACGGAGGCGTAACCTGAATCAAGAAATAGCCGTCATCACCGCGTCGATGCGGGACCAGCACGACATCGGATTGCCGTCCATCCACTTCACAGACGACTTCGAAATCGCGATCCGGCGTATACCCCTGCGCGGTGAATTCGACTTGCGCTGAGTGGACGGTGCTCTGCGTGCGCACGGAATGCGTCGGGCACGTCACGTTCGTCAGCGGCAGCGCCGAATTGACCGTCACGGTCAGCGACAACTCGCGCAGCGGCTTGGTGCGCAGCAGGTCGCTGCGCAGGCCGTACGAATATCGATAGCGATTGGCACGCAGTGGCAGAACCTGCGTGTAAACGATCTTCACCCGCTTCTCCGAGTGCGCTTCGATTGGAAACACGCGCGCCTTGAACAAGTTGCCGCTGGTCCACTCCAGCAAGCCGGGATCGCGCCGCTCGCGCAGGATCGTCTCGTAAATCTCGCGTGCCCGCTGTTTTTCGACGATATCCGCCTCGACCAAGTCGTTGCCGATCCACATGCCAAAGCCGCTAATCGATGCATCTTGCGGCAGGGGGAAATGAAACACACCCTCTAATCGCGAATCGGTGTGATTGACGAACGATTCCTCGATCGTCGTGCGAGCGATCTGGTCGCGGATTTCAACCGTGACCTTGTGGTAGCCCACGGCCAGTGGTTCGTTGCGGCCGTCGGGCAAGTTGACGATCAGCGAGCCCAGCGATTCCTTGTTCGTGGTGCCTTCGAAGCCCGCGAGCCATACAGGAGTGTTCGGCACGTCGACCAACTTCTCAGCGCCGTCAACTCGCAGCAGATGTTTTCCCGCGGCGTTGAACGAGCGGCTCTCTTCGCGCGGCGCGAGCAGTTCAAACGCAACCGCGTCCTGTTTCGGCAACACGATTTGAGCCTGCCCGCTGTGCAAGCGAGCCTGTTTGGGCGAGATGCACTCGATCAGCGTGCCCGGCCCGAGCGTGATCTGCACGTTGGATGAAAACGAAATCAGCACCGCGTTCGCGCCGCGCAGGTCCGTGCGAACCCAATCGCCCGGCTTCAACAGCAGTTCGCGGCAGACGGGCGTCCAGCGGCGGGCCAACATCGGTCGCACCGTCACGACGCCCTGTGCATCGCTGACTTTGCCGATGCGGCCGTCTTCCGTAAGCGACTTGGCGACGACGAACTTCTCGTCACCGATCGGCGGATTCATCGCAATCAACCGCAGTTCCGCCAGCGGCGGGGCCGTGCGTTTGGCATGCGGGTCCCGCGCGATGATGCCCGCCAGTTGTTTGGTCTGAGCGTCGGCAAACGCTTCGATCAACAGCGGCCCGTGCTCGCCTTTGACTTGTTGGCGATACACGAGGCACTCACGTCCGTCGTACATCGCTTGTTCGTTTGGCCAGGCAGCCAACAGCGCGGAAGCGTCTGTCACTCCCACTTCCAACAAACCAAGCAGATCGACTTGCTTTTGTGGACTCAGGAACCAAGGCGAGTCGGACTCGACGACCGTGTTTGTCGTTTCGTCGACTTTCCAAAGCCGCGATCCGGCGGCGATCTCGTATCGCTGGGGCGAATGCTCGCGACGAACCATCCCTGGCGCTCGCATCCAGATTTCCGCTTCACTCTGGTCGCGCACGACTCGCAGGTGTAACGTCTCCGCGTCGCGCAGATCGCTCAAGACTTGCGAGAACGGCACTGCGCCGCTGACCAGTTCGGAACTCCACGGCCGCAACCACGCGGTGAGTGCGGCAATGGCCAGCGAAGCGGCGATCATGCCGCGCAATGCAAAAGTGAACATCGGACTTCTCCGTTGTAGCGGTGAGGGGAACTCAGCAGGCGGGCCGGCGGCCGTTGAACTGGCCGCGAACGCATCGGAAGACGCCTCGCGCAGCCGCGCCAGCAACTCGCGATTCGGCGTCGGCGCATCGGCGTCGATCGTGCGCAGCAGCGCTGCCAACCGTGCGTCGTCTCGATCGTGTTGCTGGTTCTCGTTCATAACGACTTGGTCACCGATTGCTTCCGAAGCGATTCAAACTTCGTCCGGAATTCGCGGCGGGCACGCGCCAGTTTCGATTTGACAGCTTCGCTTGTGTTGGCCAACTCAACGGCCATTTCGTCGATGGATCGCTCATCAAGGTACTTAGCCACCAACAGCGACGCGTAGTCCGCCGTCATTTCTGCGAGCACAGATCGCACCACCTCGGCCAATTCGTGCCGCTCGAGCAAACCGTCAAGCGACTGGCCGTCCTGATCGCTGCTGCTCAGCTTGCCCGCTTCCGCCAATTGCAATAACCGTCGTGCCCGCTGCGAACTTCGCCAGTACGCCGCGACCTGGTAATGAGCGATTCCCGACAGCCAACTCCACAGCGATCCGCGAT
>JBGTKH010000312.1:0-9044 GCA_041744735.1 Pirellulaceae bacterium
ATCTTGAGCGCGTCGTACGCCGGGGGCAATTATGTTGCGGGCAGTTTGTTTCTGCTGTTCTTGTTCGTCGTGTTCATCGGGATGGGGATCACGGTGGTGACGATGTCCTTCGGCCGCCCGTCGGATGTGGAAACACCGAAGGGATTCCACGACAGCGTGGGCACGGGTTTGCCCATCATGGCGTCGATGGCTTTGGTTCTATTATTGGGCCTGTACAACCCGCCGCAGTTGGTGAAACTGCTGAATGAAGCAGTTGCGTTTCTCAATCAGTCTTCGTAACCGCGTCTGCGGCCTCGCCGACTTGCTCGAGTGGCTCTTCGTGCAGTGCGGTCCGATGCGGATTCGACAAGACCTTCCGCGCGTGGACAATTGACATCGCTGCGTGATAGCGCGAGGCGATGCCCGGTTGCGGAAACAGGCCGCCGCCCAAAATCAGCACGGCGAGGATCAGCACCGCGATCCTTTCCGGCAGCCGCCCGCGCAAGGAAATCGAGGCCGTATGCCGCCTTCCTGTGAACAGCAAGAAGTACGCTTGGACGACGGCGATGCCGTTCAACGCCGCGGCCACGACCACGGCGACTCCGACGTGTGGATAAACCTGCACCGCGCCGTCAATCAACAGTTCCATGCCGACGAAGCCGACCGTGCCGGGAAATCCGACACTGGCCAATCCCGTCAGCAGGAAGAAAGCGGCCAGAACCGGCGTGTGCTCATATAGGCCGTGATACTCTGTCAGCGATAGGCGGCCCGTGCGGGCTTCGATCGAGCGCAGCGTGAGCCCAAATCCGGCCAGCGCCAGGCCGACGGAATGCCACACGCACAGCGCGCCGGTCAGACCGATCGGCGTGGCGATTTCCAGGCCGATCAGCACCAGCGACGAATGGCTGAGGAACAGATAGCAAAAGAAGCGGCGTGCTTCGCGCTGCACCAGCGCCATGCCCGCCGCATAAACGGCCGTGACCAGTGACATCAGGGCAATGCTGCGTAGCGCCCAGTCCGGCGCGATCGGCAACACCAAACGCACGGCGGCGTAGGCTCCGATGATCGGCGTGACAAACAGCAGCGCGGTGCCAAATGTTGCCTTCTCGAACAAGTCGGTCATCCAGCAATGCAGCGGGACAATGCCGCTGCGGATAAGCACGGCCGCGATCAGTATCGCAGAGGCCCAAATCGAGTGAATCGGCCCCGGCCCTTCCGAATGGACGATCGCCCAACCGGCTAGCAACAGGCCGATGAATAGCCCCATGTGCAAGACATACACGCGCGTCGATTTGCGGCGTGCCCGCAATTCCACATACGGCGGCACCGTTCCAGCGGCCAACAGTGCGATCAAGCCCCACGGCTCTTTGCAACTGAGCGTGGCTAGCAGAATGGCTTCTGAGGCCAGTGTCCAAGCGAACGAAAACCGGCGCATCTTCGTCCGTAGCGTGGCGATCGAAGTCACGAGATAAAGCAACGCCGCCAATGGCAGCAGCGGGGCACTCAGCTCATCGACGACGATAAACTCTTCGCCCAGATACCGCGAGACATAATCCCAGCGATCGTGCGCCTCGAACGTGTGTAGCGTTCCAAAGTCCAACCAGGCGCCGATGGCACAGACAAGTGCCAGCCCCGACACGACAACGCAAACTTTCTGCGCCCACTCAGCATCGCGCACGCGGCTGAGAATCGCCGCGCCGATCAGCGGGATCAGGATGGATAGCTCCAGCCAAGGTAAATGCAGTTGGATCATGGTTAAGAGTCTCGCTCGTTTCCCTAAGCGCTGCTGTAGGATGGACGCCCTCGTCCGTCCGTCTGCTTTGGACGGACGAGGGCGTCCATCCTACGTTGCTTGTGCATCGCCGCGTTACAAAATCTCCTCCAACACCTCCGACATCGGATGCACGCGATCCGACTCGCGAGATTGGCCGCCGGACAACAAGTCGGTCCACTTGCGTTCCATGGCATCGCACCATTGAAACGCCCGCACAAACGGATGCACGATGTAACCAGCCAGCGAAGCGTCGAGGTATCCGCGCTCCAACCCCAGGCGATAGAACCACTCGCGCACGCTCTGAGGCATCGCGCGCTGCCAAAAACTGGGGGCGTGCGACAGGTGCGCGCCGATGGCGTTCTCCAGCGCGTGGTAATCGCGTAGCAGCGACGGTGCCCGCAGAAGCTGCAGCGTTCGCAGGCAGGCGTGACCAATGATGTGAGCCAGCGCGATGTAGCGCAGCCCCAGGCCAATTTCGGCGAAGATGATCCCGACTTGGGTCAGCGAAGCGAAGGCCAGCGCGCTTTTGACGTCGGTCTGAACGCGCCCGGCGATCGCGGCGAACACGGCCGTGATCAAACCCAGCGCGACCACCGCGCCGCACAACCATACCGACAATTGCAGGATCGGACTGACTCGCAGCAACAGAAACGCGCCGAGGTGCACCGACAGGGCGCCGTAGAACACGGCACTCGACGGCGTCGGGCCTTCCATCGCCCGCGGCAGCCAGCCCGAAAACGGCACCAGCGCCGACTTGCCCGCAGCGGCGATCAGTAGCAGAATGCCGACGAACAACGCCTGGCCGGCGGAGAGCGAAGCCTGCCCGGCGGGCCACTCGCCGGTGCCCATCAGCTTGTCGAACTCACCCGCGCCGGTCAGATGATGCAGCGTCAAGGCAGCGATCAAAAAGGCCGCGTCCGCCACGCGATACACCATCCACACACGCAAGCCGTTGCGCACGGGCGCCGGACGTTCGTGAAAAAACGCCACCAACAGTGTCGAAGACAGCCCGACCAATTCCCAGCCGGCAAACAAAGTTTCGATCGTGCCGGCCAGCGACGTGACGATCATTCCCAGCAAGAAGATCGCGTACGATACGAAGAACCGGCCGTAGCCCGGTTCGCGGTGCATGTACACATTCGCAAACGCTCCGATCAGACCGCACAAGGCGAAGGTCAGAATCACGAACGGCACCGACAGCCGGTCGAACACGAACTCCACTTTGAAATGGAAATGCTCGTGCGGGATGCTGACCCATTCGCCCAAGTCGATCGGCACGCGACGTGTTCCCAACAACAACATCAGCGACAAGATCGCGATGGCTGCCAACAGACCGGTCACCACGGCCGTGTGGATCAGGCGGCTGATCCACCGTTCGTTCAAGGGCCGGCCGAGCAGCGCCGGACAGCCGATCGCCGCCAACAGCGCCGAGGGGGCCACAACGACGCAGATGCCCAGCGCGGTGAATAACTGTTGGACGTCCATCTTTCCCTCAACTCCCGTTGTCGCCGCCGATGCCGGCAAACCCCAGATGGTCGCGCCAACCGCGATACCAGTCGACCGACGAGCCGACCTGCGGCAACTCGAAACTCCGCGGCTTATAGACCTCGAACTGCCCGTTGCGCAGCACCTGGATCTTCGACGACTCGGGGTCCAGCGTGGCAAGCTGCACCCAGCCATTGCCGCACAGCCGTTTGATTTCCGCATTGCGCTGCATGATTTGCTGCAACGCGTCGGGAGTCGTTTCGACGATCAGCAGCAGCCGCAGCGGCTCGTGAATCTCGATCATCTGCTGCGACAGACCGGGCCGCAAGTCGCTGGCTGCGCCGGTCATCACACCCAGCAGCGAGGCGATGTTGTGCGGCAGCTTCGATCCGCAGCCGTAGCCTTCGTTGTCGACGCAAGAGAAGTAGTATTCCAAGCTGATGCCGCCGCACACCGGCACGACGGGCGCCAGGATGCGCGCCAGGATCGTGTGCTGGTCGTCGTCCTGCGTTGGGTCGTACGAGGCCAAAAAGGCACGCCGGTCCAGAAACAATCCCCGCGTACGCGACCGCCGCCCGACAATGCACAGCGCGTTTGTCGCGTGGTTGTATTCCGGCCGCACTTGCGACAGGTCTTCCGACCGCGCTTCCACGTGCCGCAGCGCCGCTTCCGCAGACAGGCTTAGCGGCGCCGATTCGAAGCGGCGGCAGCGCTCGTGTGCGTTTCGCGCTCGCGCCCGATCGATGATCTCGCTGAACCGCACAAAATCCGGCCGGTGCGACGACGGCAAGCGATCGAGATCGAAAAAGGTCACGCTGTCGTCGCACGTATTGTGATAGGCTCCGATGAACATGGCTTCGCGCGGAATCACCAGCCCCTTCTGCACCAGCTTATCCCGCACGCGCGGATCGTTGGCCATCTGAGCAAAGGCCCGCGCATTCGGACCGCCGCGCGCGCCGCTGCAGGCTCCGCAGTTGTACGCCGATTCATGCGGATTGTTCGCGCTCGACGAACCGTGCCCCGTAATAATGATCAGCCGCGCGAAATTCCACGTCAGGCCGATGTCGCGCAGCATTCGCTCGACGATGTTGACCATTTCCTCCAACGAGTAGCCGATGTGGCCGTTTTCGGGGCCGGCGGTGGCCTCGGCGCGTTCGAGTTGCAACTGCGTCACCGGCGGCGGCTGGACGAGCCGGCCAAAGAGCTTGCGAATTTGTGCGGTCAGTCGCGGAAACAGAATCCGCGTGACCATCGGAATCGACGCCAGCGAACCCATCAGCGCCGTAATAATCCCGCCCATAAACGTGCGGCTGCCAACGTGGAATTGATGCGACGCCGCTCCCAAGGCGCGCCGAGTTTCCGCGCGGCGGCGATGCGATTGCTCGAACGTGAAGCCCACGTCTTCCACGACGTAATGCTGCGGCTTGATGACCACCGGGCACAGCGGCAGGAAATGGGCGTCGGCCGCCCCGCGGTAATACATCGCGACGGCAAAGAATCCCGCGACACCGAAGGTTTCGCACTGCGGGTCGATTTCCTCCAGATGCCGGCGGAACGATTCTTCCCGGTCGTCGATGCAGCAGACGACTTGGAAGCTGGGTGGGGATTTGCCGGTGCTCGTGGACTCGCCGGTGGCAGTCGCGCCGGCGGCGTGAGTTTCGGGACTACTGTCCCTCGCTAACGCGTCGGGTTCCGATGAGGCGGCTGCTCTTTCCTTCGCCTGCGATTCGCTTTGGCGTGATTCGGCGTGTTGGCGCCGGCTGTGAATGGTCAGGGCGTCGAGCGTCTGAGTGCGATAGCGGCGTTCGTAGGCCAAATGGTAGATGCGCCGCCGCTCCAACCCGGAGAACTCTTCGAACTCATTGACCAGTGCTGACCACTCGGCCTTCGATAGCCGATACAGATGTTGCGGCGTCCAGCCCAGCACCTGCGCCAGTTGGAAGACCTGAAACGCCCGCTGGTCAACGCTCACCGTTTCGTGCTTCGAGACGCTCGCGCGAGCCGTACGGCGCAGGTCGCTCAACGGCCCTGTGAATCCCAGCCACTCTTTCGCGACATACGCCAGCGCGAGCCGGTCGAGAATCAGCCGCACCGCCAGGAATTCGACCAAGCTTCCTCGCATCGCGGGATGCACAGTCCATTCGGCGTTGGTTTCCATCTGCCAGATCATGCCGGCCCAGCCGCGCAGCGCCAGCAGTGTCGAAGTGATGAACGACTCGCGTTCCTCTATGTCGACGCCCAGCAATTCGAGCGATTCTTCGATCGACTCCAGCGGTCCCGCATGAAAACCTTCCCGCCGCTCTAGCTCGCGCCGCAAGCCGCGCAACCACAAATCGGGCGGACCGCCGCGCTGCCGATACAACGAACTGAACGACTGATACAGGCCCTGCTCCCGTTTGGGCAGCGGCCAATGGGCAAAACCTTGATCGAGAAATGTCGCACAGAAGCGGATTAAGAAATCATGCACTAGGTGGTCGCTGTCTTCGCCGGTGGCTTCGAGCAGCACGTCGCGATGCCGCAGCGGCGCCGGATGACGCGCCGCATGGCTGCTAATGCCATGCACCCCTTGATGACACACGCGCCACAGCAGGTGCAGGCAGAACGATTCCCACGTGGCGTCGCTCCATTGCTCGATCGTTGACTTGCCGAAGTGATCGAACAGCCCGGCCACCGCCTCACGGATTCTCCGGTCCCGCGGAGTGGGTTCGCGCGTTACCCCGTAGCCGTTTCCGCCGCCGCGCAGATCGCGCATCACCCAGTGGCGAGTTTCTCCGACGACGCGCGCACGCAACATCGACGACGCGTCGTCGCGAAACCGCCGCAGCGCGTCGGTCTCCGCGACCAGCCACCGCAATTCGGCACTGGGAGCCAGCCGCAACGGATACTGCAACATCGCCTGCCGCAAATGAAACCGCGTGCCCAAATAACCGATCAGCCCCTCGGCCCGATCCCCCATGTCCTGCAGCAGCACCGCCGAAATATCTTCCATGCGAATGCGCCCGCGGTCCAGTTCCTGCCGGTAGCGCTCCTCGGGTAAATACGGCTGGCAGCCGTAAACGACGTGGCCCAACTTAACCCCTTCCTCGAACGTCCATTCTTCAAAGGGATGCAGCGTGTTGTGGTGCACGAACACCTTGATCGGCCCCTGCGAAGGCAACAGATGCGCGGCATGCTCGATCGCGTGCTGCAAGCCGTCGTGGGACGCAGACGGGCTGGAATGCGAATGTGCCGCGTCGGACGGCGCTTCAAGCGGCGCGGTCGAGCCTTCAGCTAGGCTGTCTGCACTTGCGGTCGATTCTTGATGTTCAGGCATCGTTCCGTCAGGCGTTGCAAGGCTCGGTGGCTGCCAATGGAGTGGACTTAATGTTCCAGTCAAGGCGGGCTTGATATGGCTCATCTCGATGCATTCGGATTTTTATAAGCAGACACAGCCGCCTTCGCCACTCGCGATTTGGTTACGTTTTCGTAAGGATGATGCGAAACCGGCCGATTCGCCGCGTTTTCATTCAAACCCGTAGGACGGATTGCAAACCCGTAGGACGGATTGCAAACCCGTAGGACGGATTGCCAATCCGTCCCGCTCCCCAAATTCACCTGGCGGCCCCGTTCATACACCCGCTTGCTCATTAGAATGGACCACGTTTCTAACACGTTGATCCAGACATTGCAGGTAGCCGACATGTTCTTCGACCGACTTCCCGCACAATTCAAGACGTTGCGGTTCCGGCTGATGGCTTGGAACGCCGCGGTCGTGGTGCTGACGGCGGTGGCCACGCTGGTCGGGCTGCGGCAGGGTGTGCGCTACACGCTGATCCACGAAATGGATCAACTGTTGATCGAAGACGTCAAGGAAATTCGTCTGGCCATCCGCGAATTGAATTATCCGCAATCGCACGAATTGTACGAGGAACTGGACCGCAAGGCCCGCGGCCATGTTCATCACGGCTGGTTTGTCCGACTGCTGGATGAGCAGAAAAATGAAATTTGGGCCAGCCCGAACGCGCCGCCTAAGTTGGCAATTCAGATTCCGCCCAGCGATCTGACGCCGATCACCTTCAACGGCTATCGCGTCGTGCAATCTCGTCCCGGCGACTCGCCGTCGCCGGCGGTGACGGTGCGTGTCGGTACGTCACTGAATTTTCTGGCCGGCGACATGTCACGGATCGACCGGCTGGTGGCCGCCGCGGCCGGCGTCGTGCTGTTAGTGGCACCGCTCGTAGGCTATTGGTTGGCCGGCCGAGCCACACGGCCGCTGGCGCAAATCATCAGCACCACCGAACGGCTGCGGCCCACGAAGCTCGACGAACGTCTTCCGCTGCGCCACACGGGCGACGAACTGGATCAACTCTCGCATACCGTCAACCGGCTGCTGGATCGCATCGGTTTGTATTTGGAGGAGAAGCGAGACTTCCTGGCCAACGCGGCCCACGAGCTGCGCACGCCGCTGGCCGCCATCCGCAGCTCGATCGAGGTGGCGCTGAACAGCAACCGCACGCTCGACGAGTACGAAGAACTGCTAAACGAACTGATCGACGAGAGCAGCACGCTGGAAGTGCTGGTCAACCAACTGCTGCTGCTGGCCGAAACGGACGCCGACCGGCTGAAGATTCACAACGACCTCGTGCCGCTGGATAGCATCGTCGAGCGTTCGGTGGAGATGTTTCAAGGCGTCGCCGAGTTCCGCGGCATCGAATTGCGCAGCAGCCCCTTGCCGCCGGCCGCGGTCGAAGGCAACCGGCACCACTTGCGACAAGTGCTGAACAACCTGTTGGACAACGCCATCAAATTCACCCCGCGCAGCGGGCGAATTTTTGTGAGCTTGCAGGCCAACGCCGAAAGCCGTCAGGTCGTGCTAAAAGTCAAAGATAGCGGCGTGGGCATCGCGGCCGACGATCTGCCGCACGTCTTCGAACGTTTCTACCGTGGCGACAAATCCCGCGTCCGCGAAGGCGAATCCCGCGGCACCGGCCTGGGCCTAAGCATCTGCCAAGCCGTCGTCCATTCCCACGGCGGCCAAATCTCCGCCACCAGCACCCCCGGCCAAGGCACCACGATGACCGTGACTTTGCCGCTCACCGCGCAACGAGCCGCTGTGCCCAACGTAGCCTGACTCTCCGAGTCGGGCCGAACCACGCCCGACTCAGAGAGTCAGGCTACAGCAAGTGAGCACATCACGCGACCTCTCGCCAATTGAATCCCACCCCACGTGCGGATAAACTACAACCATCGCATCTGGGTGGCACGTCTCAATTGCAAAGTCGTCTTACATGAGTAAGAAAACCGTCTTCATCAGCTATCGTCGCGATGCCACGGGCAAGCACTTCGCTCGGTCCATCAAAGAGGCTCTCAGCCACGACGGCTATGACGTGTTCTTGGATGTGGACTGCGTCGACTCCGGCAAGTGGGCGACGCAAATCCTGACGGAGGTGCCGAAGCGAGCACATTTTCTCCTGTTGCTCACGCCCGGTGCACTCGATCGCTGCAATCAGGAAGATGATTGGGTTCGGAAAGAGTTTCTCGCCGCCGTCGCACATGAACGAAACATCGTGCCGGTGCGTGAAGAGTCGGTAGATCTGAACGAACTCCGTCAATCCTGTCCAGAGTCTGTCAATGCTCTCTTTGACTATCAGATTGCGACGATCGAGCACTCGGGGTTCTCACGCGACATCGCGACGCTGATCCAGCGCTATATTCCTCCGCACAAAGCGCCTGACACACCCGCTACGCCAGCGGCGTCCACCGCCGGCTTTCAGGCCGACATCTCGCGCATCGACAAATACGCCCCGGCGGAACTGATCGGGCGCGA
>JBGTKH010000313.1:0-8870 GCA_041744735.1 Pirellulaceae bacterium
TCGTAGCCGAAGTCGCCAGACTTTGGCCGGAGGTTGGGAAAACAAAACTCTGGCGAGTTCGGCTACCGTCCGGCGCCTTGCTGACGGCCGTCGAGGCAAGCTAGAATCAAGGTCGTGAATCCGCGACCTTAACAGGAGCCACCGGCAATGTCCCAAGTGCATTTTGTCAAACCAGTTCGTCACCGTGAATCAGAGTCTGGCTTTACGCTGGTCGAATTGCTTGTCGTCATTGCCATTATCGGGATTCTGGTGGCCTTGTTGTTGCCGGCGGTGCAGTCGGCTCGGGAAGCGGCGCGGCGCGCCGAATGCACGAACAATCTGCGGCAGATGGGGCTGGCCCTGCACAACTACGCCGACGTTTACAAGCACTTTCCGGTCGGCAGCCAGGACAGTTCGAAGCATGGCCTCTTTACCTATATGTTGCCGTATCTCGAACAGAACACCATCTACGAGAATCTCAATCTCAGCGGCAGCGGACATAGCGATCCGTACCGTTACACGGTGATCAAGGCGTACGTTTGCCCAAGCTATCCCTACGACAAAGTGGTGCGTGGCAATTCAAACACGTACATGAATGGGGCGATGACCACTTATCTGGGCACCGCCGGTTGGTGGACGGGGCCCGGGCAGGGTGAACCCAGCAGTTACGGTGACATGCCGAACAACGGGCTGTTTGGCTGGAAGTTTCATCGCATGGTATCACAGGTGTCGGATGGATTGAGTAACACATTTGCAATCGGTGAATACGTGCATCGCGATCACAAAGGCGGCGCTTATACACAGCCGCCGGGCAACGTGCGGGGCTGGATTTTGGGAGACAACGGCTCGGAGGCCACGTATGCATTTCGTGCGCTGGAATTCGCGTTGAACGCCAAAGTGGACCGCCAGGCCGACGGCATTCCGTTCAACCACTTGCCGATGGGCAGTTACCATCCCAACGGCGCCAACTTTGTGATGGCCGACGGCAGCGTGCACTACATTCCGGACAACGTCAGCTTCAGCGTTTATCAAGCCTTGGGAACCAGCCATGCCGGCGAATCCGTGCAAGTGCCGTAATCGCCTCGCGCTGGTTGGGCTGCTGGCGCTGTTGGTGCTGGGGATTGGCTGTCAGCGCGGACCGCAGCTTGCGCCGGTGCGCGGGACAGTTTTGTACGACGGCAAGCCGCTGCAGTTCGGCTCAGTCATGTTCCAGCCTCCGTCCGGGCAACCGGCCCGCGGCGTGATTCAACAAGATGGAAGCTTTCAACTCTCGACGTTTCGGCTTGGCGACGGCGCGGTCGTGGGAATGAATCAAGTTCGCGTGGCTTGCTGGGAGGGACAGCGTCCGGCGGCGTCAGGCAACGCGGCCACCGGTGAAGTGGCACTCGGCGGATCGTTAATCCCAAAGAAGTACACTAGCTTCGAAAACAGCGGCATCACAATCGAAGTTAAGCCGGAAGGCAACGACGCCGTCGTGATTGAACTGACCAGCGCTGAATGACGGGCGCGCAATTCAAAACCATTTCAAAGCCGTAGCCGAAGTCGTGAGACTTCGGAATTCTCCCGAATTCCGCTACGAGTAGCTGGTGAGACTTCGGAAATCTGCTACACCTCGTCGGCTCGTACTGCACCCAAAAAGTGTCCGGCGAAACCCGACACGTCTGGCGGTGTTGAATTCCTGTGGCCGATTTGCAGTTCACAGGATCGTCGGCAGCAAAGGACACGAAGCATGACCCGCCGGTACCCCACCTCGAATGATTTGAATCGGATTGCAGTGATCGCCGCGATTTCGGCTCTCGCGATCGGCTTTTCGGGCTTCTGTGAGGCTCAAGACGACGCGCAGCAACCGCAAGAGCATCGCCCATTCTCACAGCGATTCTCGCCCGGCCGCGATTACGGTTCCAGCGAGGTCGTGCCCCAGCGATATTCAACACCATACGAGCCGGCCGCGATGTCTTTTGAGCCACGGCCTTCCTTTGGCAGTTGGACCGGCTCGGGCGGAACAGAGCCACAGTACTCGTCCGAAGGCGGGCGAGCACAGCCCGGTACATTTGAAAGCGATCCCATTGAGACGGGATATGTTTTTCTAGACGGCAAGTACCTTGCACCCCCGTATCAGGTTCGGGTGTCCGACGGCACAGTTTACATCAACGAGGAACCATTGAGCGGACTTTCCGCTGCGAACGGGCAAGACGACCGCGACAGTCGCGGCTGGGGTTCGCGCGGCGCAGGATTCCGCGAAAACCCGTACCGGCGAATCATTGCGGATTTAGATTCCGGCCACGTGGTATTTGCCTATGCGGAGCAGCCGCTGATGACGCTCAACGACACGTTGGCAACGCGCGAATTCCTCGCGGTGGTAACCGCCGGTGACAAACGATCCGACGCGCTCGACGAACTGGAAGCCGTTTTGCCCGATAACGTTGATTACGAAAAGTTGTCTTCATGGTTAAGTGGTTTCACGCCGCCACCGGAATTGATCGAACGGGCCAAGGCTGACATCGCAGCGTACGACGCGACCGAAGCATCGAACCTTGAGTCGATTGCGGCCACGCGGCGAGCGGACGTACTGGCTTATCCATTGACCGTCGTGGGAATGATGTTGGCCGTTTTCGCGGTGGGGCACGTCCTGCTCACGCGGCCGCCGGAATGGGCCACGAAGGAAGCAGCCGACGCATCGCCGAAGGCAATTCGTTCGGTGGGCATCGCGGTTCTATTGATCCTTATCTTGTCCGGATTGGATTTGGCCTGGACGATTCTGGCCTGGCAGGCGGGACAGATGCGGGAATTGAATCCGTTGGGCAGCCAACTGATTCAGAACCCGGCGGCGCTGGTTGCGTTTAAGACGACGGTCACGTTGCTCGCCGCCGGATTGCTGTTCGCTCTGCGGCGTCATCAGTCGGCACAGTACGGCGCGTGGTGGCTCTGTTTGCTGCTCACCATCCTGACCTTCCGCTGGCTGACCTTCAACTCGCTCTTCGTTTCCTAGTGGCGGATCAAAAGCGTAGCCGAAGTCGTGAGACTTCGGAATTCTCACGAATTCCGTTACGAGTTGCTGGTTGGAAACGCGCTCGGCTCAAAAGTGATCGCCGCCGCCGAGCTTCTCTTCGACTTTGTCCGCTTGCCAAGCCAACGCCGTGATGACGCGCGTGACTTCCAGCGGGTCAGCCGTGTCGGCTAGTTGATTGGCCTGCACCACAACGAACTCACCCGAGTCGGTTTGCCGCACGGCGAACGCGCCGTGCACCATTTGTGTGTTGTAGCGCAGTAAAGCGAGCGCGTTCTTCTCTGAGGCCGGACCGCACGTCGAGGCATAAGAAATGAGATCGTGTCCCTCCTCGTCCTTGCGGCCGAATTGCACGTCGACGGTTTGCTTGCGCAGCGCACCAATCGGGACGATGATCTGCCATGCGTCGCCCGACTCTCGAATTTGCCAGCCGGCCGACTGCGCGACGCCGCGGACAAGCTGTTTCGGGTCCACCACCAGCGGCTGCAATTCGCCGAAATCCATTCCGCCGCCGGCAGCCGCCCCAGCGACTGCGGCCGCTCCGATCGGTCCGGCACCGGCGGGCGCACCGAACGACGGAGGAGCCGTTGGCTGCGGCGCTGCTTGATTCGCTGGGGCACCTTGCATGGCTCGATTGATCAGGTTCGGCATCATCATGCCGAAGCCGGCGCCCATTCCCATGCCCATCGCGCCGCTGCCCATTCCGCCGCCGCCTTGCTCGGCCATTTTCGCCATGCTGTTCGCGGTCTGGTACATCGTAAAGGCATGCAAGTCGCCGATCGCACCCATGCTGCTGCGCGTGTCGATCGCCTTTTGCACTTCGTCGGGCGGCGTAATGGCGTTGATGAAGAAGTCGGCTAACTCCAAGCCGTACTTGGCGAACTCTTCGCTCACCTTGACGCGCGTAGCCGACGCGATCTCATCGAACTTGGCCGGCAGATCGAGCATGCTGAGGTTGCTCGAGCCGAGCACGTCGGTCATCCGCGAGACGATCAGGTCCTTTAGAAACGAGGTCACTTCGTCGGTTGTGTATTTGCCTTGCGTGCCCACCAGTGTGCTGATTAACAGCGGCGACTGAGTGACGCGGAACGAAAACTTACCGAAGCTGCGCAGCCGCACGATACCGAAATCCTTGTCGCGCAGCGTAACCGGCTGCCGCGTGCCCCATTTCTGATCGAGGAACGTTTGCTTGCCGACGAAATACACCTGCGCCTGAAACGGCGACCGCTCCCACGGGATCGTGAGCAGGCGCGTCAGGATTGGCACATTAGCGGTGGTCAGCGTGTGACGCCCGGGGCCAAACGTGTCCAGCGCCTTGCCGTCGCGGAAAAAAACGGCCTCTTGGTTCTCTTGCACGATTAACTGAGCGCCGATCTTGATGTCCGCCGACCCTTGCGGCGGCACACGGTGCACGAGCGAACGGTTTGATTCGTCGAAGAAATCGATGACTTCCAAGCGGATTCCCATGGGTTGGTCCTTGGTCAGTTGTCAGTTGTCAGTTGTCAGTTGTCAGTTGTCAGTTGTCAGTTGTCAGTTGTCACTGAGGGCCGAGGCCTTTTAGTAGGTCGCTGCGTTGGGCGAACTTGCGTTCTACTTCGTCGATGCGCTGCAGCAGATCGGAGACGACGGCGCTGGGGGCGTCGGGTTTTACTGACAGTTGTTCGATGCTTGCCGCCAGCGAGTCGACTTGGCTCATCAATGACATGTCCAGATTGTACACGTCGTCGAGCAGATCTTCGCGGACTTTCACGAAGTCGAATAGGCCGCTGTAGCCGCGCACCTCGCCGCGCATTCGCGAGATTAGGCCATCCAGTCGCGTCCTCACGCGTTCGCACTGAGGCAAATGATCGATCTGTCCGGCGTCGGCCAAGCCCCGCATGAAATCGTCCAAGCCGCGTTTGCTCTGCTGCAAGCGATCGGCGAGCCACGTGCGGGCTAAATAATCGCTTTCTCGGCGGTACTCTTTACCCAGATAGCCGCGAAAGCCAGGGATGAAACGCAGTATCGACTCGAACCAGTTTCGGCTCTCGGCATGGCGATTAGGATCGGGCACGATGGTTCTCCTTGGAATTGAATGGCGATCGCCCGGAATTAGATTCGTGTCGGTCGGCGGCCGACATTATAGGACAAATTGGCCTGCGATGGAGTTGTGGTTAACCAGGTGATTCGCGTGAATGCGCGGGATCTTGCCTTGGTTGTCTCATTGGCCACGGTCGCCATCGTCGCAGGCGGAGCTGATGCACGAATACTTGTCGACTTGTCGCGAATCTGCGGCCGATTCGTCTGGCCTGACCGGCGTTGATTTGATATCGTGCCGCCGCTTATCAGCGTCTGGGGCTGCTTCTCCTCTGGAAACACTCGGATCATCCGCCGCGCATGTACACGTCAGGCACAAAATGGTTGCTGGTATTTGGATGCTTGCTGGAATTGACGGCACTGGCGGGCTGCGCGAAAGGTCCGTTGTGGCGAACGGGTTACATCAGCCCGTGGGTGCGCAAGAAGTGGACCGAGGACGAACGGTACGGACCGACGCTGTTCACGCGGCTGCCGGCCATTGAATCGCTGGCCGACCGTGCGGCCTGGATGGACCCGGCGGAGCGGGAGCAAGTGTCGCGGGAGTTCGCCGAGCAACTGCGGACCGAGACAAATCCGCTCGTGCGTATTAATCTGGTGCGGGCGCTGGGTGCGTTTCCGACTGAAACGGCGGCCGAGGCGCTGCGGACGGCCATCACCGACAGCGACAGCGAGGTGCGAATGGCCGCCTGTGACGCTTGGGAGCGGCGCGGCGGGCGGGAAGCCTTGGAAACACTGGCAGCAGTAGTGGGCAGCGACACGAGCCTCGACGTGCGTTTGGCGGCTACGCGATCCTTGGCCGCGTTTCCCGACCCCGCCGCCGTGCGGGCGCTGGGCATTGCTTTAGACGACGCTGATCCGGCTCTGCAATACCGGGCGGTGCAGTCGTTAAAGTCGGCATCGGGCGTTGATTACGGCACCGACTTGACCGCTTGGCGTCAATTTGTGCGGGGCGAAACCCCGCTGCCTTCGCGGGAGCCATCGCTGGTCGAGAGGCTGCGCAATTGGAATTGAGCGGGCAAGTTGCGAGAAATTCCGGGTCAAGGCTAAAATGTGGGGTAAGCATCCTGCTTGCCAACTCGATTTCCGCGATAAAACGCAAGCTTGAAGCTTACGCCACGTAACCGGCCGACCCCAAAATTAAACTCTGACAGAGCATTAGAGTTTGGCAGCCTCTCGCACTCCGCGCGTTACGACCGGGAAACCCGCCGCGCGCTTGGATTCGCCGCGCGAGATTTCCGATATCAGTCCTACCGCGCGCGGCGTGCCCAGGATCATCTGCGGGGCGAGCGGTTCGGGACGGATTCATCTTGCAAGGAAGTAGCCTCAACATGATTCGAGCCACGGCGTCCGTATGCGTTTTGTTCGGCAGCCTGTTGCTGGTCAGCAAATGTCTGCAGCAAAGCATCGCCGATGAGCGAGCCTCGCTGCCCGTCATTCCCACTGGTATACGAAACTCTGCCACGACTGACGAACGCCCAAGGCTCGGGCATCGACGAGTTGCCCGGCTCATCGAATTGAATTCGTCAGTTGCCGCAGGCGCCGTTGACCAAACTGCTACTCCGGCTACACCTGAAATCTCGTCCGACGAGTTCGCGGCGGACGCGGGCGTGACAGCAGTCCGGAGTACGACCGAGGAGCACGAGTTCGTCACAGCCGCAATTCCAGGTGCAGAATCTGCCAATAGTGACAAGCCGGCCGAGCATGACAACAGCCAGAGCGGCGATCCGCAATCCACGCCCGAGAAGCCGGCCGAAGACGACGAGTCGGCCCCGGCCAGTTCCCAAGCCGCGCGCGAACTGACCCCCGAGCTGATCGAGTTGCGTGATCGGCTGCGAGAGTGTTTGGATTACTACTACGAACGCCCGGAGAGCGCCGGGGACCGCAGCCCGTGGGGCGTCATGCATGCACTGATTGCCTATGGCGTCGATACGCAGATTTACGCCAGCAACCGCAAGATGAATGCCATCGGCTGGCTGTGCTACAACGGCAATTGCCGCGGCCAAAACCTGTTCTACACCGTCAATGGCAAGCTTAACGCGCGGCAAGGGCCGGGCGTCCAAGGCCACGCCGGCCAATTCCTGGCGATGCTGGCTCAGTCGCGCGTGCGGACCGAATACCCGATCAAAGTCGATGGCCGCGATTTCACGGTGGCCGATCTGATCGAATACGAAAAACTCACCTGCCGGGCCGGCACCGAACTGACGTTCAAGCTGATCGCCTTGACGCACTATCTGGACACCAACGCCACTTGGAAAAATCAATCGGGCGAGGACTGGGATATTCCGCGGCTAATTCGCGAAGAGCTGGCTCAGCCGGTGGTCGGCGGCGCCTGCGGGGGCACGCATCGCATGATGGGCTTCAGCTACGCAGTCCGCAAACGTGAGAAGAGCGGCGAGCCGATGGAAGGCCAGTGGCTGCGCGCGAAAAAGTTCGTGGATGCGTACCACGAGTACACGCTGTCGATACAAAACCCCGACGGCAGCATGAGCACCGACTGGTTTCGCGGCCGCGGTGACTGGGGCGACAGCGGACGCCGGCTGGAAACCACCGGGCACATGACCGAATGGCTGGTGTATTCGCTGCCCGAAGAGCAACTGACCGACCCGCGCGTGGTCAAGGCGGTCGATTACCTGACGAACCTGCTGCTCCAAAAACAAAACTGGTCAATCGGCCCGAAGGGGCACGCCTTGCACGCGCTGGTGATATACGACCAGCGCGTCTTCGGCGCGAAGCCGGGACAGCGCACGCTGAACCTGGCCAAATCAAGCACCGGCGGCGGCAGCTAGTGTTCCGTCAACCGCAAACTGCTGGATGTAGCCGAACTCGCCAGAGTTTGGTTTTCCGAGATCCTGCCAAAGTCTGGCGACGTCTGGCGACTGCGGCGACCCATCAATGTTCGGCTGACAGCGCACCAGTAAGCAGTCAACGATATCGCCTTGAAGTCTCGTTGGGCCAGCGCGTTGCGGGTCCGTTGCTCTTTTGTGGCAAACTCTCTACGATGCGTACGACGCGCGACCAACGACGTGCAACCGATCGCAGCCGGCCCCGCCCACGGCCCGTTTGCCCGCATGAAACAGCAAAAATTCAACGAACAATTCGCCACGATCTACGATCTTGCGGTACGCCTGGCTGAAGCAGCCAAAGCCGATGCGTTGCTGGTTTTGCTCGACGGGCCGACCGAGTGGGAGCAATTGAAACAGCGGGCCAATCAGGAGAAAATCCTCGTCGCGGCCGATGTCGAAGAAGAGTTGGCAGGCGCGAAAGAGGCCGGTCTGGAAGTAATGGTGCTCGGCAGGGTAGACGCGCCGGTTTACGAGAAACTCACACAGGCTCTCTTAGAAAGCGTGTCGAAAGACATTCTCAGTCCCAGCGCGGAAGTAATCGCTGTGTATAGCGGCTTCGAGGCGGAACAGATCGATTCGATCAGCTTCATTCGCCTGCACGAACATCTCGGCCGCTTGACGGCCCGCGATCTGCGGCAAATGGAAACCCAAGTGCCGCTGGACACGCTGAAGCTGGTGGTCGACTTGGCCGTGGAGATTGGCCGCGAAGGCCGCGAAGGCAAGCCGGTGGGCACCATGTTTGTGGTTGGCGACACACGCAAAGTCTTGCAGCAGCATAGCCATCCAGTGGGCTTCGACCCGGTGAAGGGTTACAGCCGCAAGGAACGCAATCTGCACGACGCGCGGGTCCGCGAAGCGGTGAAGGAAATCGCGCCTTTGGACGGCGCCTTCATCGTGGCGCCGGACGGGACCGTGGAAAAGGCCTGCCAACTGGTCGACGCCGCTCACGCCAGTCTGACTCTCTC
>JBGTKH010000314.1:0-6837 GCA_041744735.1 Pirellulaceae bacterium
CTGGTGATGTGCCGCGGCTACTACACGCGCGCGGTGCTGGCCGCCTGGAATTGGCGCGACGGCAAGTTGTCGCACGTCTGGACCTTCGACAGCGACGACGGCACGCCCGGCAATCGCCAATATCGCGGGCAAGGCAATCACGGCATCGCCGTCGGCGACGTGGACGACGACGGGCGCGACGAGATCATCTACGGCTCGTGCGTGATCGACGACAACGGCCGCGGCCTGTATTCGACCGGCCTGGGCCACGGCGACGCGATGCATTTTTCGGACATCGATCCCGACCGGCCGGGTCTGGAAGTTTTCAAAGCCAACAGCGACCGGCAAAGCCCGGCCGGCATCCAGCTTCGCGACGCTTGCACCGGCCAACAGATTTTCGGCGTCGCTTCAACCGGCCGAGACGGTGTGGTCCGAGCCTGCGCCCTGGACATCGACCCACGCCACCGCGGCCTGGAAATGTGGGGCAAAGGCCAGGGCGTCGCCGGCCTATTCAACGCGCGCGGCGAGCGGATCTCGGATGTCTCGCCACGAACCTGCAACATGGGCATCTGGTGGGACGGCGACCTGCTGCGCGAACTGCTCGACGGCGTGCGGATCACCAAATGGGATTACGAGACGAGCCGCGAACAGCCAATGTTCAGCGCCGGCGACTACAACTGCGTATCGAACAACGGATCAAAATCAAACCCCAGCCTCTGCGCCGACCTGCTCGGCGACTGGCGCGAAGAACTCCTCGCCGCCACCCGCGACGGCCAAGAGCTGCGCCTGTTCACCACCACGATCCCCACCACCCATCGCCTCGTCACCCTGATGCACGACCCCATCTACCGCCTCAGCATCGCCTGGCAAAACGTCTCCTACAACCAACCCGCCCACCCCGGTTTTTTCCTGGGACACGGCATCGGGCGAACGCACTAGTGCTCTAAGCCTCGGAGATTCCCTTAGGCAACAGTTCGGCGTGTGTCGCGGTCATCCACTTGATTACTTCCGAGCGAAGCGCGCAGGCTGTATCCACCAACTCGTCGGCGTCGCGCGCATCAACTACGCCTGTCCGATCGTACAGTGCTTGAGACCGCTTTCTCGATGCGACCACGATCAGGTCCGCGGTTGCCTGTAAACTTGAGGCAATGGCTAGCGGCAAAGACTCGATGGTCTTTTGATGGTGGCCATGTTGCTTTCTGTTCACGCGATAGCCACACGCTCTGAGTGCGATTTGGCAGAGAGTTAGCGCCGCGTCGTAGGCGTGCATGAACTTGCCATCGACACTTAGCCCGTCTACGCTCGCATCGTGTAACTCACGATCCGCAACCGCAAACAACTGTGTGACCTCAGGAAGTTTCGATTCGTCACGAACGAGCCAGTCGTTCTGCTTCCACTGTTCTAAGCTCGCCATCTAGCTCCTCGACGGACAGTTCCCTGTCACCAATCTTTAACGGGATTTTCGATTCGCGGACTACCGCTGTCAAAAAGGGGTCGCCCGAGTGCAACTTTTGGATAAACGATTCATAGGTGTAAATGACTGCGTTAACGGCGCGCCCCAAGGTGTGCTCGGCTTGCCGAATGGCGGAACTCACATCCCGCATGGTGACATCGCCAATCAGCGCGAGGTCGACGTCACTGCAATCCGATTGCTCGTTTCTCGCAACGGAGCCGAAGACAAAGGCCCAGCGTAGTTTTTCACCAAATGGTTCTAGGCAAGTGGCGAGGACGGACTCGAATCGCAAGCCGCACTGCGATTCGCGGGCATCAACCAAGGCCTTTAGCGCCCACCATGCGTGCGGACACGGTCGGCCCAACTTGCGATTAGGTTGCCCGATGCTGCTCAACACTTCCTCAACGCGATCGACAAGCTCCGTATCCCACCTGAGTACGTCGCCCTCGGCGTACGCTGCTGCCAGAACTTGGCAAGCCACGCGTGTCTTTGGACCATCGTCGAATGCCCATTGGCGATATCGCTTTCGGACCTCAACGGAACCTTTGAGTTTCGATTCAAGCGACCAAGCACATGCAGTCTGAAGTTTTTCGGACGGCGAGTCGTCAGCCAGACGAAACAATGCGGCAGAAACTGATTCGTCACACGCTACGACGTCACGCAACGCATAGGCTGCGGCAATTTGGATCGCTTCCTCGCCCGCTTTCTCGAGACAATCGAGAAGCAACTGCGTCACTCGCGCGTCGGCAGTTGCAACATCGGCCAACGCCCAAGCAGCGGCCGCCCGCACCGACGTATTCGGATCGGACGCCAATACGCCCAAGAGCAGTGTCTTCGCAAACGATGCACATTCACCAAGAGCGTGAACGGCAACCGCCCGAAGCTGCTGGTCGTCGCTGTCTCGCACTATGTGCTTCAAGCGAACACGCGATCTTCGATGCGCCTTGGTATGTTGCAGCCGGGCCAGCGATCCCATCTGGCGTAAAGCGATCGCCTTTACGTCCAAACTGATTTCTGGATCGTTGATAATCGCAACCGCGCTTTCGTGCCACGCTTCCTGGTTGTCCGAAAGGAGATCGAAATTGGGGACGTGAAACTGTCGCCGAACATCCCCTCGCGAAACAGAAAACTCGACCACGGCCGACGGCTCCGATTCCTTGCGGCCGACGCCTCGCACTTCAACTTCCACTCCGGGAGCACCCGGAGACAAGACTAGCGTACCGTATTCCTCGTCGTCCAAGTGCTGACGAGCGTCCTTGAGCATTCGATCGATCGCATCCGCGGCCTGCGTTTCAAACCTCGTGTCCTTGAATTGTCTAAGCGTCGCAAGGGCTTCCAGCGTAATGCCTAGCCACTTCGATCTCCCAAGATCGTCAAACGACCGAAACAATTGGTCGATCACTCGCCGATTGGCAATCGTCGCCCCATCTAAGAGACAGTGGGCGGCCAGCAGTGGACCACGATGCAAGAACCGTCCAGAAGGATCCGGATCGTCGAGAATGATCCGAATAAGTTCTTCGGCTCGTGGCGGCGTAATCTGCGACGCGATCAATCGAATCACTTCTGTCCAATCAGGTTGGAACAAATGCGGCCGAATCAGCATTGGTAAGGCGTTGGAACCGCCAGCGTCCGCCTCGTTAATTGTTCCTACCGCGGCAAAGTACTCTTGCAGCGTTCGATGCGAAAACGCATACAGGTCAAGCGCTCGTTCCTCAAGCAATCCCGTACGGTCCGAGACAAACCGCAAAATGCGGCTCGTCACGTCCTTGGACGTATTGATGTCGAGACCGATTCGCATAGTGAGTGTTTCTTCGATGCGTTGCTCGATCCACCAACGTTTGGCGAGCACCAGCCCCCGTCGTTGCATCTCAAGCGCAACATCGGAAATCAGCCAGCTCAACTCCCTTGTGTCGAGATCGATGTTTAGCGTCTCGGTAAACGCGTTGGTTTTTCGCTTGCTTGCCTCCCAGGAGTCGAGGAATACTTCCGCAACCTTGGCATAGAGGTCTACACGGCGGCGCGGTAACGCGTAGCCACGCGACCGACAAAGGAAAATCAGAATCGTCAAGATGAGTGGATTAGCGGCAATCTGGCGAACTCGCGCGTTCTGCTGGATTGCCACGTTGAGGTCCTTACCAATGGTCTCGGCAGGTTCTGATTTCTTACTAGCAAGGACTTTCGACCACTTTGTGATGGCTGCGTTAATCTGGTCATCGCCGTACTCAACTAACCGGAATACTTCGAACCCCGCATCTGACCACGGCGCCGGGTCGAATCCAATCGGTCGCGACGTGATACAAAACCGGTTACCTGGATACCGCCGGACAAACTCGAGAGTTGTGTCAACTAAGTTCCGGCGAACGGTTTCATTTGGTACTTCGTCAAGTCCGTCAAAGAGAAACAGGACTGACTTGTCCCGGCTTTTCAGCCACACGTTCAGTTCCTCGCCGAACCCCTTGCATCCGTACTTTTCCGCCCTTGCAATAATCCAGGAGACAAAATCCGTCGATGGTGCTATCTCCAATGCGTGCGCAAACTCCGGCAGCCGCACGAATACCGGCAGACAATCCCGGCCAAACAAATCGCCTCGCGCCGTCCTCACTGCTGCGTATTCCAAGAGCGTCGTCTTCCCAGCACCGGGACAACCCACGATTACCAAGTGAGGGTTTCCAACGATCAATCGTTCGACCGGAAGAGGTTTCGATTCCAGGGCTACTTTGTCGTAGGAATCTCGGGCGACATTCGATGCCAACTTGTCCACGTCGCAACCGTCCAAGTGAACCGCGTATCTGACCGCTTGGGGCGCGACAAATATCGCGTCCAAGCTCTGTTCCGGGAGGTCCGGCAAGCCCAAACCGGAAAACGACTTCATGCCGAGCTGCTCTTCGATAGTCCGCCGATAATCGGCTGATACACTAGCACCGTTGCCCACCTCGTCTCTAACACCTAGGGCAGAGACGAGCTTTTTCCGGGTTCGTGGCTGTATCGTCTGCACGTTACCGTTGACGATTCGGTTGATTTGCACCCTTGAAACGCCTGATTTCTCGGCCAAAGCGGCCTGCGAGAGGCCACTTGCTCGAATTAATGCTGCTAACCCGTTTTCTGCTTGCATCATTGTGAATCGTTTAAAATTAGTATGTAAGATACATAACGATACACTTGGATGATCATTGTGTCAACTAGTAGTCCAAGAAAAGATTCGCCGCCACTGTGGATCGGCGTAGACCGTTGGTTTACGCCCGGGAAGCGTTGGGCGAGTGGTTTCAGCGCGACGAGAATCTGTCGAGTGATCGAGGGCAGTGAGTAGAAACTTTTGTTATTCTCTAGCGGAACGATAGCGCTGATAGAATCTTGGGCTCTGACCGAGTGAAGTCTGGCCTGATCGAGCGCGATGGTCTCGAGCGGGTCGACACTCCAAAATTAACAGGATGATTTCATGTTGCGACGAATTGTGGCGGTATGCCTGGCGGTCTTGTTCGTTTGCGACGCGGCGTCGGCGGTGGCACAAGAGAAGGCGTTTCCGGGGCATCGGGTGGTGGGGAATGTTTATTACGTGGGGTCCGATGCGCTGGCGACTTATCTGATCACGACGCCGGAGGGGCACATTCTGATCAATAGCGGGTTTGAAGAGACGGTGCCGTTGATCAAGGCGTCGGTCGAGGGGCTGGGGTTCAGGATGACTGACGTGAAGATTCTGCTGGCAAGCCATGCGCATGCGGATCATGTCGCTGGGCACGCGCGGTTGCGGGAGTTGACGGGCGCGAAGGTTTTTGTGATGCGAGGCGATCATGATGTGATCGCGGGGGGCGGGTTGGGGCAGTATTTGTATGCTGACAGCCGCTGGGCGCCGTGCAAGGTGGATCGCGTGCTGGAGGACGGTGATGAAGTGAAGCTGGGCGGGACGACGCTGAAGGCTCATCTGACGCCCGGCCATACGCGCGGCTGTACGACTTGGGCTTGGCAAGCGACTGAGGGGGACGAGAAGTACAACGTCGTCGTGATCGGCAGCCCGAATGTGAATCCTGGTTATCGACTGGTTGGCAATGCGGACTATCCGAACATCGCTGACGATTTTGCCAGGACGTTCGCGGTGCTGAAGAAGCTGCCCTGCAATGTGTTCCTCGGCGCTCACGGCAACTACTACGGCATGCACGCTAAGTACGAGCGGGTGAAGACGGCCGAGACGAATCCGTTCATCGACCCGGACGGCTATCGGGCGTACGTGGCCGAGAAGGAGAAGGCGTATCTGGCAACGCTGGCCGAGCAGCGTGGCGAACAAGCCGGACAAGCAAGCGGCATCGATGAGGCGCTGCAACCGTTCGTCGAACGACAAGAGTTGGCCGGAGCCGTGGTGCTCGTCGCCAGCAAGGACAAAGTGCTCAGTCATTCCGCCGTGGGCTTCGCGGATATCGCTGGCAAGAAACCGATGCAGACAGATTCGCTGTTCTGGATCGCGTCGCAGTCAAAGCCGATCACGGCCGCGGCGTTGATGATGTTGGTCGATGAAGGGAAAGTGAACGTCGACGATCCGGTGGAAAAATACTTGCCGGAGTTTCGCGGGCAGGTGGTCGTGGCCGAGAAGGACGACGAGCATGTGCTGCTCAAGAAGCCGGCGCACCCGATCACGGTGAAGAACGTGTTGTCGCACACCAGTGGCTTGCCGTTCCGTTCGGCCTTGGAAGTGCCGACGCTCGACCGGTTGCCGCTGGCCGATCGCGTCCGCAGCTACGCCATGACGCCGTTGGATTTCGAGCCGGACACAAAGTACCAGTACAGCAACGCCGGGATCAACACGGCCGCGCGGATCATTGAAGTTGTGACGGGAATGTCGTTCGAGGATTTTCTGGACGAGCGGCTGTTCACGCCGCTGGGCATGCACGACACGACGTTCTGGCCGAGTGAGGATCAGGCCGCTCGCATCGCCAAGTCGTACAAGCCCGGCGCGAACAACACGGGCTTGGAAGAGACGACGATCAGCCAGCTCCAATACCCGCTGACCGACCGCGCGAACCGCTATCCGATGCCGGCGGGCGGCTTGTTTTCCACCGCCGCGGACCTGGCCCGCTTCTATCAGATGCTGGCCAATGACGGTCAACTTGACGGACGACGATACTTGTCGGAAGCCGCCGTCAAAGAACTGACCAGCAAGCAGACGCCCGACGCACTTCCCGACGCCTACGGATTCGGCTTCTCGGTGGGCGGCGATCGGTTTGGGCATGGCGGCGCGTACTCGACGAATTCGTATTTTCGACCGTCAGCACCGCCTGATCTTGATCTGGCTGGTGCAACACGCCGGCTTCCCCGGCGATGGTGGCAAGGCCCAAGACGCCTTCCGCCGCGCGGTACTGGACAGCTTTGCCAAATGACGGCCACTTGCACATCAAAAGACTGCGGCGGCTTCACTC
>JBGTKH010000315.1:0-7916 GCA_041744735.1 Pirellulaceae bacterium
GTAGGACGGATTGCTAATCCGTCCGCGTTCATGACGGGCGGATTGGCAATCCGCCCTACTTTTCTACGGCATTAGTACATGTCGTAGTCGCCGCCGTGGCCGCCGCCCTTCTTGCCCTTTTCGTCCTTGGGCTTTTCGGCGACCAAAGCATCGCTGGTCAGCAGCAACGTGGCCACGCTGGCGGCGTTGGCCAGTGCGGTGCGAGCGACCTTGGTGGGATCGATCACGCCGTCCTTGACCAAATCGCCATACTGGCCGGTCAACGCATTGTAGCCAAAGTTGCCTTTGCCTTCGGCGACTTTCTCGCAGACGATGCCGCCGTCTTCACCGGCGTTTTCGGAGATCATCGTCAGCGGCGAGCGGCAGGCTCGCAGCACGATGTTGTAGCCGACCTTCTGGTCGTTGGCCATATCGTCGGCGGGCTTGCAGGAGGTCGCGGCTCGCAGCAATGCGACGCCGCCACCGGGCAGGATGCCTTCTTCGACCGCCGCACGCGTGGCGTGCAGTGCGTCTTCGACACGGGCCTTCTTCTCCTTCATCTCGCTCTCGGTCGCGGCGCCGACGTTGACTTTCGCCACGCCGCCCGATAGCTTCGCCAGTCGCTCTTCCAGCTTCTCGCGGTCGTAGTCGCTGGTCGAGTTGTCGATTTCGCGGCGAATCTGGTCGATGCGAGCCTTGATGTCGCTGCTCTTGCCCGCGCCTTCGATAACCGTGGTGTTGTCCTTGTCCACGATGACCTTCTTGGCACGGCCCAGATCGGTCAGCGACAGCGATTCCAGCTTGATGCCCAACGCTTCGAACACCGCCGTGCCGCCTGTCAGGATCGCGATATCTTCCATCATCGCCTTGCGGCGGTCGCCGTAACCGGGTGCCTTCACCGCACAGCACTGGAACGTGCCGCGCAGGCGGTTGATTACCAACGTGGCCAACGCTTCACCTTCCACGTCTTCGGCCACAATCAACAGCGGCTTGCCCTGTTGCACGACCGCTTCCAGCAGTGGAACGAGATCCTTGATGTTGTTGATTTTCTTCTCGAAGACCAGGATGTAAGCATCCTCCAACACGCAACTCATCGTGTTCGCATCGGTGACGAAGTACGGCGAGAGATAGCCGCGGTCGAACTGCATGCCTTCGACCCATTCGACTTCGGTCGTCAGGCTCTTGCCTTCGTCGACCGTAATGACGCCGTCCTTGCCGACCTTTTCCATTGCGTCGGCCAGCAGATTGCCGATCTCACGGTCGTTGTTGGCGGCGATCGAAGCCACGTTGGCCATCTCGGCCTTGTCCTTGATTTTGATGGACATCTTCTTCAACTTTTCGGTGATGTCCTCAACCGCCTTCTCGATGCCCTGCTTCATCTGTACCGGATTCACGCCGGCCACGACGCCGCGCAGGCCTTCGTTGAAAATCGCTTCGGCCAGCACTGTCGCGGTCGTGGTGCCGTCGCCGGCCACGTCACTGGTTTTGCTGGCGACTTCGCGAACCATGCGAGCGCCCATGTTCTCGTACACGTCTTCAAGGTCGATTTCCTTGGCGACGGTCACGCCGTCTTTGGTCACCGTGGGTGAGCCAAAGCTCTTCTGCAAAATCACGTTGCGGCCTTTGGGACCGAGCGTGACTTTCACGGCCCGCGCCAGCTTCGAGACGCCGCGCCGAATCGCATCGCGGGCTTCTTGGTCAAATGCAATCATCTTCGCCATGAGTGAATTTCTCCTTGTGCGTTTTCAGTTGTCTTGTTCGATTGCGGTCCGTGTCAGCCTTCGATCACGGCCAGAATATCGTCCTCGCGCATCAGTAGCAGTTCGTCTTCGCCGATCTTGAACGTTTCGCCGGCATAGCTGCTGAAGATCACGCGGTCGCCGACTTTGACTTGCAGCGGGCTGCGGCTGCCGTCGTCCAGCAACTTGCCGTTGCCGACGCTGATCACGGTCCCGCGGGCCGGCTTGTCCTTGGCCGAATCCGGCAACACGATGCCGCCCGCCGTTTTCGCCTCCGACTCCTCACGCTCGACCACCACTCGTTCGCCGAGCGGCTGCAGCTTGATTCCCGTGCCAGACTTCTTGGTTTTGGTCGCAGTTGCCATCAGTGATTCACCTCCGCTTTGTCGTTGGGCCAAGTCTTGTGCCTATTGGTTGGCCAGCCCACCATGCCCTCCGAGGTCACGGCCGGCTGTCAGAATTGCGCACTCTGGTCGCGAAGCCTGTCAGTTAGGCAAGTAGCGCGCCAAATTCCTAGCCTAGATCCCTAAGGACAATTTGATCGCTACTTTTCTGCCCGTTTTTCGACAAACTCGCCAGAACCAAAGCATTGGCAGACGGGCCTCGGTTACATGGCCCATGGCGACCGCCTGCCAAATTGACAGAGCCTCCGCTTCGGCGTGCCTGCTTGTGGCCTTGATCACAAATCTGAGTCCACATTCTAGAAACTCTCGCCAGATTGCACGCCGCCGGTTACAATGCGATTCCTGCCCGTTAGCGGCCCGGCGTTCTCACCTACCTTGCCCACCGAAACTTTCACACCTGTTTCGACCCTTCAACGCGAAAGACGCCCCTCATGCTCAGCCAACTCGTACCCATGTTGTTGCTTCCGGTCTTTGTCGCCGCGCCCGCCGTAGAAAGCGGCACACAACTCACCTACCGTGGCACGATGATCGCGGCCAAAGGCGATCCGGTGGAGACTCGCAAGACGTTTGACCTGACGATCCTTGTCGGCGACAGTGTTGCCGAGAATGGCAGGCTGTATTGGACCGTTTCGGAAGAGGGACGAGGCCAGTGGGCGTGGCCGGATCGCTTCGGGCGAATCAACGTCGACTCGCGGCTGGGTTGGGACTTAGCGGTCGGTCCGTCGCTGCTCTACGATCGACCAGAAGGCAAGAGCATTGTGCCGTTGGTGTCGCCGCTGCTGACGACCGAGAATCCACTGGCCAAAGGGCTCGTCTGGAACGAAAGCCGGCTGGAACATCAGGTCACTGGATCGGAGAAAGTCGCGGAGCGCGATGCGTGGCGAGTGGAAGTGCGTAGCCCTTTCGGTCACAAGCGAACGCTATGGGTCGATAAGAACGGCCCGGTCGTCGTTTCACTTTTGGAAACGGTGTTCATCGGCCAAGGTGAACAACACGAACTGCGCATGAACTTAATCAAAAGCGAACAATTGGCAGATGCGGAATTAGATGGCGCGCTCTCCGGCTTCGACTCGTTCATCAAACTGCGCGACCGACTGGTCCAGGCAACTCGCAACGCGCGGGTCGATTGGAACGAGCAACAACTTGCGACACTGAAGAGCGATCTGCCTTCAATCACAGGTGTAGCTCGCGGACCGCTGGTCGCGATTGCTCAGGCTGCGGAGTTGGACACAAAGGATCAGCGCGGCCGTTCCGGTGCCGTCACGGCGATACGCGGCAAACTTGTCGGCAGCCAAGTGCCCGAGTTCAAGCTGGAAGCGATCGACGGCGACGCGGTGACCGATCAAGGGCTGAAAAACAAGGTCACGATTCTGCATTTTTGGGAATATCGCGACTCGCCGCTGGAAGAACCGTACGGTCAAGTCGGCTATCTCGATTTCCTGTTTCGCAAGCGAGAAGCGGACGGCGTGAAAGTGTACGGCGTGGCGGTCGACAAACGTCTTGCCGACGCGGACGAGCGCCGCTCGGCGATTAGCAGTGTGAAGAAACTGCGCTCGTTCATGAACATTGGCTATCCGCTGCTCTTGGACGACGGCGCCGTGCTGAAGCAATTCGGCGATCCGCGCGTGACCGGCGCGAAATTACCGCTATTTGTGGTCGTCGATGCTGGCGGAAAGATCGTGGCGTATCACGTCGGGTTCTACGAAGTCGAGCGCGACCGAGGTTTGCAAGCGCTGGATGATGCCATTACGAAGGCTTTGGGTAATCGCGAGTGATCGCGAGGACCTCGTTAAGCACGTGCCCGTTGGTGGCCACGCCTTCGCCGCTGTGAATCGTTGGCTGGCCCTGCCAATCTGTAAATGTCCCGCCGGCCTCTTCCATAATCGGTTGAATGGCGGCTGCGTCCCACACGTTCATCACCGGATCCACCATCACGTCCGCTCGGCCCACAGCGACTAGCAGGTATCCGTAGCAATCACCCCACGTGCGCGTAATGTACGCCGTTTGCTCCAGTCGTTGATAACCCGCGAGTGCGCCGCGGCGCGTGAACGTGTCGACCTGCGAGGTCACAAAGACTCCTTCGGCCAATGTCTTGCGAGACGAAACTCGCGCCGGTTTGGGACTAGCGTCACCTCTGACATACCATGCGCCTTGCCCTTTCGCCGCGTAGACACACTCGTCAAGTCCCGGCACGAATACTACGCCGACAACGCTCTGACGTTCGTGCTCCACGCCGATCATTGTTCCGTATAGCGGCACGCCGCTGATGAACGACTTCGTGCCGTCGATCGGATCGAGAATCCAACAATAGCCCGATGTGCCCGGTTGCTCGCCGAATTCTTCACCGATGATGCCGTCATCGGGAAAGGCGGCAGCAATGCAACGGCGCAAGAGTTGTTCCGCCTCACGGTCCGCAATGGTTACCGGCGAGTCGTCGGCCTTGCGCTGAACCTGAAAATTGTCTTGCTGAAAGTACCGAAGAGTCAACTCACCCGCTTCGCGCGCGATGCGTCGCGCAAGTTCTAGACGAATAGCGATGTCCGCGGAATTTGTTGTCATGCCTCGTAGGGTAGCGTGCACTGACGACAGGTGCCAGCCGCTTATTTCGACGACGAACCAATCAGGTGCGAGAGTTTGACCGCTTCCAATTGTTTGCGAGCAGTGGTCGCTACCTGCTCAAGGGCCGACTGCAACTTGTCGTGCGAGGACTTCGGCAGACCGTCTGTCACAGCCACGTCGGCGTCGAGCGGCCCATCGATGGCTTCGATTAATTCCAACAAAGAGATTTCATGAGGCGGCCGCAACAAGGTATATCCGCCGTCTACGCCACGCGTCGAACGCAGGATGCCGTGCGTCACCAAGCTCCGCAAGATCTGCAACAGAAACCGCTCCGGCATCTTTCCGTCGGCAGCCAAGCGACTGCACGGAATCGGCGCGGCGGACTCATGTTGAGCCAACTGCACAGTCGCCTGCACGGCGTAAGAGACAGTCCGAGAGAGCTTCATGGTGGCGGCCTTACGAAAGCGCGACTATCGCCAACCTTCAGACCATCGAACCCACACGTATTCGTAGACGCCAAAGCATAGTGTTTTGCCAAGACTAAAAATTGGGGTGGCCGGGGTCGAGTCTTCGAGCCCCCGGAATCGTCCTTTGCTGGGGACTCGACCCCAACCACTAACCCCAAAACTAAAGTTTGGCAAAGCACTAGCTTGTCGCCTTTCAAGCCAGCGCGCCATCAATCTAACAGCGCCCCGCGCAGCATGTCAAACCTCTTGGCCGCATAATACCCCTTTATTATGTATCATGCTGGATCAGTTTTTGGTTCCCGATGCCAAATTGCATGACACATCAACATCGCGGCGCCGCAAACCAACAGACAGTCGGCAATGTTGAAATTGGGCCAAGTGTATTCGTGGTAGCGAAACAGGATCCAGTCGCGCACTTCGTAGCGCCATTGTCCGGGAGCGTCCGGTGGTTGCCAGAATCCGAGGCGGTCGTACAGATTGCCGAAGATCCCGCCCGTCACACAGCCCAAAGCGATCGTCAGCAGCCGATCCCGTGCCGCGCCATGCACGAACAGCCAATAAAGAATGCCGACGGCGGCGATGATCGAGAGAAGTGCAAACCAGCCGCCTCTTCCGGCACCCATACCAAACAGGGCGCCAGAGTTAACGGCGGTTTCGACGCCAATGTACCCCTCCCAAATCCACCATTCGTTGTTTGCTCGCGGCATACCCCGCCAGCGAAACACCCAATACTTCGACAGCAAGTCAGCGGCGCATCCGAGCGTCGCGATCGAGAAATAGAGCACGTAACGGCTACGGGGGAGATTTGTCCCGCCAATCCCGGACGCCGCGTCTGGCCCGTCAGTTTGAATTGGGTTCGGCTGTTTCTTGGAAAGCATTTCCTTACGAACCCCCGCGGCAGCGACCGGTTCAGCGTCCTTCAAGCCTGCTGGCGCACTTGACACAGCACGGTGTATAGGGGATGGCATTCAGACGTGTTTTGGGAATCTTTCCTTCGCATTCCAAACAGGAACCATAAACGCCGTCTTCGATCCGTTCAAGAGCAGCTTCGATTTGGTCGAGCGTCTCTTCGTCGTTCTCCAACAGGCTCAGGGTGAATTCCTGCTCGAAGTTCTCGCTGCCCACGTCGGCCATATGAATCGGCATGCGCGACGGGCTGCCCGCGGCTTCGCCTCGCGCCTTGTTCAGTGCCACATCTGCCATCGCCGTGACGTCGCCACGCAACCGAGCTCGCATCGACAAAAGTCGTTCCTTATAGACCTTGCTTTCCAACTTCTTCATGACTGATTCCCAATAACATTGTGGATGGCAGAGCCTCTGTTTGCTGCTACATTCACTGATTGACCCTAATCTCAGAGGCTACAAATGGTCTATTCTAAGTGGGGCCGGGCCGTCTGTCAAACGAGCTAGCGTCATCCGAAGCGACCACACACAGAGTCGTTAAGTAGCTTTGGGTAAATAAGTTAAGGTCTTCTGAATGGAGCACCAAAAACGGTTTTTGCGCCCATCGCAAGTCACTTGGGATGGGTGGATTAGCGATCCCACCATCTGGGTTGCGATCAGCCCAGCGCTCCGTCTTGATGCTACAATGTGACTGGCATAGACTACGCCGGAAGGCTGCCGCTATTTCCGAAACTTCAACTGACGTAAGCGATTAGCAACGTGTCTTTGACCAATATCGCATTTCAAAAGTGCATTTCCCCCTCGTGTGGATGTGTTTATGGAGTTGAGGAGGTGCACGTTGCCTGTCCCCGCTGCGGCGATTTGCTGGATGTGGCGTACGACTGGAACGCTGCCCGCCCGCCGGAGTCGCTACGGTACTTCGAGGGCATGTGGACTCAGCGGCACGACCCCTTGCGGTTGAGCGGCATCTGGCGCTTCCACGAACTGCTCCCTTTCGCGCGGCCCGAACAAGTGGTGACCATTGGCGAAGGACAGACGCTGCTCCAGCAGGCCGATGCCGTGGCGGCATTTGTCGGTCTGAATCCCGGCCGACTGTTTCTTCAATACGAGGGCATGAACCCATCGGGAAGCTTCAAGGACAACGGCATGTCCGCCGCCTTTACGCATGCCCGAACCATTGGCGCAAAACGAGCCGCATGTGCTTCGACTGGCAACACCAGTGCGTCGCTGGCGATGTATTGCGCGGTCACGCGGCTGATGAAGGCGGTCATTTTCATCGGTTCGGGAAAAATCTCGTATGGCAAACTATCGCAGGCTCTGGACTACGGCGCTCTGACGGTGCAAATCGCCGGCGACTTTGACGACGCGATGGTGCGAGTAATGGAAGTCTGCCGCGACTTGGGCATTTATCTAGTCAACAGCATCAACCCGTTTCGGCTGGAAGGCCAGAAGACGATCATGTATCGCGTTCTGGAGGCATTGCGCTGGGAGCTGCCGGACTGGATCGTCGTGCCTGGCGGCAACTTGGGCAACTCCAGCGCCTTCGGAAAGGCCTTCGCTGAGCTGAAGGAAATCGGACTGATTGACCGCGTGCCGCGTTTGGCCGTGATCAACGCCGCGGGTGCCGACACGCTGTACGAACTGTACGAACGCCGCGGACTGCGATGGAACGGCGGCGAGGCGGACATGAGCATCGTCGAGAAGTACTACAATGAACTCGACCAATCGCATCGCAAAGCATCGACGATTGCCAGCGCCATCGAGATCAACCGGCCGGTGAATTTAAGAAAATGTTTACGGGCGCTCGAAACGTGCGACGGCGTGGTGCGGCAAGTGAGCGATCAGGAGATTCTGGACGCCAAGGC
>JBGTKH010000316.1:0-17338 GCA_041744735.1 Pirellulaceae bacterium
GAGCCGGAAACGCCTACACCATGGTGCGGATCGTGAAGACCCGCACCACGATGCCGGTCGTTGCCTCATCGTTATGGGCGTTGCACCTTGATGACCGACGGGCCGATTTCCAGGTAAAAGCCGTCGACTTGCTTGGTGAACGATTCGTCGCCGAAGTTCGGCCACTGGTCGCTCGGGAAGCCCGGTGCTTTCTCCAAAAACTTCTTGTCGACGTTCAACTCGGCGTAATAGTCCTGTGAATCGGGGCTCGTCGTTAGCGTCAGCGCCCGGTAGGGGACCGCAAACAATTTTTCGCCGAAGCCCAGGAATCCGCCGAACGAAACCGCGGCATAACGCACTTGACCTGCATGATCCATGACCAAGTCTTCGATCTTGCCGAGGTTTTCGCCGACAGCGTTTTTCACGGGCATGCCGATCACCTTACTGGCGCGATGGGCGGGAGTGACCGCCGCAACGCGGGCAGCGATTCTCGCCTCGATCTGCGCCCCTACCTGAGCCTCGCTGCTCGGAGCCAGAGCGACCGTCAGACCGATTGCCATAACGAGTGAAACCATCCATTGAAAACATGTCATCAAAAGTTCCTTCTAAAGTAAAAACTATCGGTACAACGACACAAACACAGGTCCGCGGGCAGCTAAACAATCGGGCGTCGAATGCCGCCGGTGATCAAGCTCACGATGAACAAGATCACGAAGATGAAGAACAAGATCTTGGCGATCCCCGCCGCGGAGCCGGCGATTCCGCCGAATCCGAGCAACGCCGCGACCAAAGCAATCACTAAAAAAACCATGGCCCAGTACAACATGATTGTGCTCCTTTCAAAATGAAGAACGCTTGCGTGTTCTGGCCTTCATACGTTGTCTTGCGGCGAGCAAGTCGAACGTCCGTGTTCATGACTGCTCGCCAAATACGTTCGCATTTCAACGGTCCGCTTTAATCGCATCCCGTCGAACATGATTTCGTGGCATCCTTGGCCTTGTCGACGGCCTTCTGGGCAAATGCCTCGGCCTTTTCGACGGCCTTCGCGCCGGCAGCCTTGGCATCGTGGACGGCCTGCCGAGCCTCTTCTGCCTGTTTGACCTTGCCGACCACTTGATCGGTCTTGCCTTTGTCGCGAAGCTCCTTGTCGTCGGTCAATGCGCCGGCAGCTTCCTTGATTCGGCCCTTCACTTCGTCTGTCGTTCCACTCATGGTGGTGACTCCTTTTCCTAGAGGTTGCCAAAAAACGTTTCGTTACAGATCATCGTTCAGAACTCGCGCGGTGTGTCGCGCGAGGCTTCAGTACCTGTCGTCTCAGGCCCACTGGGCTGCCCATTTCCGTTCTCGTTCCAGGTCAGCTCAGAGATGCTGCTGGCGAGCTGGAACACCTGCACCATCGTGCCGGACGTGAATGCGTGTACGACGGAACCGTTCGTCAGCTCGACTTCCCCGGCTGCTTCGCGCACCGCGACTCCGGTGATGTGTTTGATTTCCTCGCGCAACGAGTCCACGGAGTTCTTGAAGAGCTGACGGTGATATTCCTGCACCTGAGCGGCGCCGTCCGCGGTTTTCGCCAGATCTTTCTCGGCGGGCGACAGCGCCCCGTGCAACGTGACGACCAGCGTGTCCTCGCTCAGGACCACAGTCACCGCCTTGGGCGCGTGGCCGGTCCGCTGCTGCTGGAAAGCGCTGACTGTGGCGGCGAACTGCTCCGCCATGCTAGGTTTCAGCTTGTCCATGATGTTTCGTCCTTTGGCTCGGAAAGCCAAAAAAAAAGCCGACGTGGCCGAACACCCTGAGGTATTCAACCACGTCGGCTTACTCGTTAACGGGTCTCCCGGTACGGCCGAGATACCCTTTATGTAGTCATCCGAAAACTTCAACTCACAATCACCGACACCAACTCTGCATTAACTCGCACTGTCGGCACCAGTAACGAATGCATTGTACCGCCTGGGGGTGAGGAAAACAAGTGGACTTGTAAAATTTTCCACCGCGCGGGTATCCTGTTTGTATGATTCCTGGGCGAATCTGACGCCCGCGCGGGCCGCCGATTGGGAAAATCGTTCGAGGTTGTAATGAAGACTCAGGGAGAAATCGAAGCCGCCATCTGCGACGGGATCGCGCGCTTTCAACAGGAATACATGGGCCGGGGACCCAAGGACATCCACACGCACCTGATCGGCGATCTGCTGGTGGTCCGCCTGCACGGCGTGTTGACCGCGGCCGAACAGCAACTGGTCAAGACGCTGCCGGTCGAAAAGGGCAGGGACCTGCTCAAACAAGTCCGGACCCAGCTAATCGAAACGGCGCGGCCGATGCTGGAAGCGCTGGTCCAAGAGGTCACCGGCATTGGGGCGTTGAGCCTGCACCACGACATCAGCACGGGTACCGGTGAAGAAGTCGTGCTCGTCACATTGGCCGAGCCGCCTCGTTTTCGCGAAGCAAAGAAGAAATAGCCCCAGCCGGCCGTCAGCGAGCGACAAAAAAGGATTCTCGCGCCGCGGGGTCGAGGCAGCAGAGCGCAATCCGGCTGCCTTTGGTTTGCAGCCGCTGGTTGAAGAGGACCAGCGCGTCGATGCAGGCAGCACTAAACGACGTTACTCCCGCGAAGTCCACCAACACCTTGCTGTCTCGGCCCAACTTTTCCGCGAGTCGGGCGAAATCGCCGCGGAGGTCGCTGACGGTTTCTTCTCCGAAGGCCTGCGCCTCCTTGAACTGGACGAGCGTCACGCTCGCGGAACGCGAGACGTCCAAGTGCTTAAAGATCCACGACTCCGGCGTGGTGGCTTCCGTCGCGGGTTTTTCTGACCTCGGCGTGATCGCCAGGATGGCTTCGTCGCGGAAATCGTACATTTCGAAGATTCGATGCCGGTACTTTGCCATTACACGGAAACCTCTTGCAACTGATAAGCGTTGGCCTGCTGATCGAACTTCAAATGGTGCGCGGCGGTCACGTGAGTCGTTCGATTCACATGGGCTTCCAGCACAGCCGCCATCGTCGCCGCATGCAGGTCAGGCTCGCTGGGCCCGGCCGCGTCGACCACCACGAGCTTGAGGCCATCGCCCGGTGCGTCAGCCTGGCTCCGCAGGTAAACTTTGACCAGCGGATACGGCGTCAGCGCCAGTTGGCTATTCGCACAGAACTTGTCATAGGAACCCTTGTCCGAGAATCCATAAAATGGCGAACACTCGATTCCAGAATGTAACTGGACGACTGGTGGACCGATGCGGCGATTCCCGTCCAACAAGACGTAATACGGTGTGCCGGCAACCACTGCGTTTAGCGTCATAATTTTTCCTCTTCTTTCGATGCGTAGGCGTAGGCGCGAACATTGGTTTTAGTTGATTGAGTGTTATCCAGACGATCGTGGGCACGTTCCAATTCGTCCAGCGGGACCACGTATTGGTCCGGGATTACCTTCGAGGGTGCGATGCTTAATCCGGCCGCCCCCGCTTCGCACCGGACACGATGTGCCACGCGGTTAGCACGCCGATCGCAAAACCGATGACCAACGTTCCGAACAAGAGGGCTGCGTTCGGCATCGTCACCGTTAAGAATAACAGCTTGGTTTCGACGGTTTGCGTGTTCTGCAAGACCATGACCAAAACGGCCAAGGCGACGACGGCAATCGCGACGAATTTCAATTTGTTGATTGTTCCCTTCAACATGGTCTACTCCGAATGTCGAACACAGGATATCAAGCTTCAACATTAGCTGGCAAACCATCGGCGCCGAAGTTCTGTTGTCCAGACTTCGATGCGGCGGGGATCTTACGACAACGCCGGGGCGACTGCCGCAGGCAGCACAGGCATCACAGGCATCACGTTCTGCAATTCTGTACGCAGGACATGGACTTCCTTGGGGGCGTCAATTCCAATTCGCACCTTGTTTCCCTGAATCTCTAGCACCGTCACGACAATCCTGTCGCCGATCTAAATTCGCTGCATCGACTTGCGGGTTAAAACGAGCATGGTTCCCGCCTTGGGTTTGGTAATCGCCTTGTGTTTCTACACGTGGCTCTTGTGGGATCGGGACTCCATTCGGGCAAGCTTTTGTCTGGCCATTGTCTTGACATTCACCGGTGTCTCGTCCATCGCCAATACCGCGTCGAGATCATGGATGCCCTTCGGATCGTCTCCGACCGCCACATGCACCAGTGCGCGGTTATAGAGGGCCATCGCTTTCAGATCGACCGGCGTGTCCGGCATGCCGATGGTCGTGGTGTAATCATCGATTGCACCTTGGTGATCGTGCTTCTTCGCCCGTGCCATTCCTCGCCGGTAGAGCGACAGTGCCTTGCCTCGGCTGGAGAACCGAATGTTCCACCAATCGAAGATGTTCATTCTTACACTTCGTTCGTCCTTTTGTTCGGGGTTACTGGTGGCGCTCGTCCCGCAACGGGTTGTCGCGGGTCGCCGGTTGGATCGAGCGCAGAAATACCGGGCTGCGAATCTCTAGGGCGACCTCTTTGTGATTGGGGAGGGCGCCTTGAATGGAGCTGGCCCGCGCGGAATGCTAGGGCAAGTGCCGCGGGGATCTCGGCTTCGGCGAGCACCAACATCGCGCGACTCTCCGCCACTTTGGCTTTCATCTCCTGCTGCCGAGCGACCGCTTCGGCGCGGCGGATCTCGGCACGCGCCTGAGCCATGCGCGTGTCCGCTTCGGCCTGGTCGGTCTGCAAACGGGCTCCGATGTTCTCTCCGACGTCAATTTCCGCGATATCGATCGAGACGATTTCAAAAGCCGTGTTTGCGTCCAGACCCCAATCCAGCAGGCCTTTGGAAATGCGGTCGGGCATGGCCATCACTTCCATGTGCGTTTGAGCGGATCCAATCGCGGTAATGATTCCCTGGCCAACACGGGCAATAATCGTTTCCTCGGTCGCTCCGCCGATCAATTGGTCCAAATTCGTGCGGACGGTCACTCGCGCGCGGACGCGCAGCTCAACGCCGTTTTGCGCGACGGCGCTCAACGTGGGCGTGCGGCTACGCCGAGGATCGGGACAGTCGATGACTTTTGGGAAGACGCTGATGCGTACCGCCTCCAACACGTCGCGGCCGGCAAGGTCCACAGCCGCAGCACGGTCGAAGTCCAAATTGATGCCGGCGCGATGCGCGGCGATGATGGCGCGGATGACCTGCATGACATCACCTCCGGCCAGAAAATGCGCTTCTAAACGCGCGGTGCTCATGCCCAGATCCCGGTCGATGTTCAGACCGGCCTGCCTGCCCATGATCTTGGCCGTGACGATCAGACCCGGTTTGACCTGACGGAAACTCATGCCGATCAGACTCATCACGCTCACGTCCGCGCCGGACATGTAGGCCTGAAACCAAAGCGTGCCGTATTTGAATAGAACCGCCGCCAACAGTAGGCAGAACAACGCAAAAACGACGAGCCCGCCATTCCGCAAGGTGGTTCCAATGTCTGCGACGAGTAATGGAGTCATTGTTTCCAACTCCTGCTTGCGCCCCCGTCGCAACGGAGACTAGGCACCGTTCTTCATCGCGGCGAACCCGGATTCCGTGAGCGAATAGCCGCCCCGAGATTTCTCGGCAACCAGCAATCCCTTGTTGGTCAATTTGACCAGCGGCACGCGGTAGGCTTCGAGGTCAGAACCACTGAGGCACAGCATGTTTCCCGGAGTCATCAGATACTTCCGAAACACACTCAGCACGGAGTGTTCTGCCGGAGACAACAAGGTTGGCGCCTGTTTGGGTTCGCCTACATCGTCCCCATTTTCCTTCTTCTTCGCGCGACGCGCCCGTTTCTCGTCGGCCTTGCGTTTCTTTTCCGATTCGCGCTGCCGTTTGGCAAAGGTATTTCGATCTTTGGCCATGTTCACCGATCTCTGCAAAATGCGTGGTAATGATTCTAGGGACGGGCCGCTCGCCGGCCGTTCCGCGATCGCTGGGGCGCCGGGGGAGCGAGTTCCCGGCAGCGCTCGCGCACGGATTGGAACGGCATCCCCTCGGCTCGTTCGTATCTTTCGGCACGAATAAACCAGAACGCCAAGCCGCCGGTATTGTGCGCGGGCGTCTCTGCAACTCCAGTGGCGCGCACTCCTAGCGAGCCTTTCCTGCCAGTCTTCTGCCAACCGCGCCGCTCCATGATCATGCGAACCAAGACACCAATCGCCTGCCGGAATCGCGCGTTGCGCCGGACATGCACGCCCCCGAGGAAGCGGTCGATGGCGGGTTGCGATTCAAGCTCCCGCACAACTCCGGCCAAAGGCGGGCGGTCGTGGTGCAGTTCCGATTCCTCCATCCGCCGCTGGCGGTCTGGATCGTCGAAGAATTTCAGCACGTTCTCGAAAGGCTGGTCCGAATCGTTGGCGACGTCGACAAAGGTCTTTCCTTGTCGATCTTCCAGAAAGTCGTCTCGCGTCACGCGGGCTTTCGCCATCTCCGCATCTCCTAGGCTTCAGTTGAGAGCCGTTTTGATAGTTGCAACATTCGCACGTACAAATATTGTATCTCAATTTTAGAAATGTGCAATGGCAATGCAGCGTGAAATTGGCTGTATCCGTGAGAATTCCGACGTTTTACAACCTCGGCTACCGTTTTCAAATGCCCACTACACGCTCCCGCGGCGCAGGCGTTTGTAGAGCAGACAGAAGAGGTGGGCGATATTCCAGGCGTCGTCCACGCCGCGGTGGTGGGTGCCTTCCATGGCGAGGCCGAGTCTTTCGAAGGCGGCGTCGATGCCTACTTCGCGGCTTAGACCCAGGGCGGTGGCGAAGAGGTTTTTTACGTTCAGGTGCGTGGGGCCGAAGGGATATTCCAGGCTGTAGGTTTGGCAGTTGCGTTGGAATTGGTTGCGGTCGTAGTCACCCCAACTTGCGAACAGACGATCGCGCGAATGATATTCGTGCTTCAGGATCTCAACGGCGGCGGACAGCGGTTCGGCGTGCTCGACCATTTGCGGCGTGATGCTGGTGAGTTGCGTGCAGAACAGGCTGACGTCGGATTGCATTGGCTTGACGAAGATTGCGCGCCGGTCGCGCCGTTGGAGCGAGGCCAGATCGACCGTGCACAGTCCGATCTCGATGATCTCGCTCATCTGACCTTGCGGCGGCCGGGTGTCCCAGCACGTCGATTCCACATCGATGATTAGAACTTGGTCGAGACGTTTGGACATGCGAACCTCGACCCGCGCTGCACCGCATATCGTAGGATGGACGCCCTCGTCCATCCTGCGGATTTGGACGGACGAGGGCGTCCATCCTACTTTGGTTGCGGCCGAAGGCCACACCGTGTCTATTGCGGCCCAGCAAGGATTTCGTAAACCAGTACGCCTAACAGAACGCAGACGATTAACAAACTGGCCGCCGTGCCGATGATTCCCAGTACATGACCGAGCTTGGTCTTGTCGCGGCCACTGACATCCATCGCTCCGGACAGCATAGCTCGCAGATCGCTGCGTCCCCACAGCCACGGCGGCAGCGTCAAGGCCAAATTCAAGACGGCCAACGGCCAATAATATAACGCGCCCAGCACGCTAAGAAATACGCCCGCGATCCCCAGCCACCCAAATGTCAATACCAAGCCGCCGCGGTGAGGCAACGAGGTCTCGTATCGGGAGGGCTGATACGCCGGCTCGGCCCACGATTCGAGAGCGGCGTAGGGGTTGTCGGAAGTCGCGTCTGGCGGCGCGGCGTCGGCAAACGGGTTGTTGCCGTGTTGGTCGACGATCTGTGGTTTGTAGAAGGCCGATGGACCTCGACCGGAATTCGCAGACATCGGTTAGTCTCGTATAAGGACGAAGGACGAAGTGTGTCGTTTTTTTCGTCCTTCGTCCTTCGTCCTTATTACGTCGTCCTTTGTACCCGGCAGTGGTTCAGCATCTCTTCGGGCGACATGATGTAGCTGGTGTAAAACGGTCCGAACTCAGCGAAGCGGGCGCTGGCTTCGTCGAAGCGCATGCGATAGACGATGTCTTTCAGGAACGCGGGGTTGCGTGCCCACAGCGTGACGCCCCACTCCCAATCGTCGAATCCGACGCCGACGGTGATCAGTTGCGTGACCTTGCCGGCGAACGTCATGCCGCTGCGAGCGTGCTCGGCCATCATCTTGTTCCGCGCGGAAAACGGCAGCAAGAACCAATTTTCGCCGACCTTGCGTTTTTTGTTCATGGGGTAGAAGCACGTCGCGGGCCACAGCGGGAATTCAGGCGTCAGCCGCTGGCGGTTCATCATCGGCAGTCGGTCGCCGTAGGCCTTCATCTTCGCTTGATACGCGGGGCTGCCTTCGACTTCGCCTTCTTGCTTCAGCCGTTCGGCGTACTGTTCGAGCGTGGGGACGTACTCGGAGATTTCCGTGACTGAAATGAACGAGTACGTTGGCACGAGCGCCGGACCGAGTTTGCTGGCGAGCAGCCGCTGGTTCACGGCTTCGATCTTCAGCGGGTCGCCATCCATCAGCATCAGGCCAAAGTCCGCCTTGTGCCCGCTGACCGCGCTGGTTTGCAGCCGCGCCGGAGCCTCGCTGCCGCCGGGGTCGAGCGCCGCGATCAATTGCTCGCGCCCCGCCTGCACTTCGGCGGCACTCATCGCTGCCAACGCCGCGCGGTCGAACCGGTAATACAAATGGCTGCAATGCCAACCTTCCGTGGGCACCAGCGAAACTTGCGGCGCTTCCTGTGACGTGGGACGACCGTGACTCATGAGCGATTGCGACTCCAACTTGTCCGATAATTTGCTTACCGCGACCCTACTGGCCGCATATCACGCAGCATCATAGCAGAATCACGACTCATCAGTAACGAGGCACGCCGTGGGCTTGCAGCGCACGCGAAATCAGGGCTTAATGAAGGTAGACGATCACTGGGAGCCGATTATCCATGCAACCCAACGAGTTACCTCCCAACGACGCTGCTCAGCAGCCGCGCGTGCGCAAGGTGTCGGAGCCCGAATCGGTGCCCGTCTACAACTGCCACGTGCTCGTCTCGCCGCGGGACGAGCAAGGCATTGTCGTTGCGCGGGTGGCCACGCTGGCTGATATCACGGGGCAAGGTAAGACAGAACGCGAGGCGCTGCAGAATGTGGTCGGGGCGTTTAAGTCGGTTGTGGCTCGACATCATCAGAGCGGCGACCCGATTCCGTGGCTCGACCGGCCGCTTGTACCGCAACCCGATCAACAACAGCGTTGGATCGCCGTTCACCTGTAATGCCTGAATCACGAAAGGGAACTGATATGCCGCAGAGGAAAATTCTGATGCTCGTGGGTGACTTCGTCGAAGACTACGAAGTCATGGTCCCGTTTCAGATGCTGTTGATGGTCGGGCACGACGTGCAGGCCGTTTGTCCGGGGAAGAAGGCGGGAGACACGGTGGCCACTGCGATCCACGATTTCGAAGGCGACCAGACGTACAGCGAAAAACGCGGACACAACTTCCGGCTGAACGCGTCGTTTGAGGAGGTCGACGAGACAACGTTCGACGCCCTGGTGATTCCCGGCGGACGCGCGCCTGAATACCTGCGCCTGAATCCGCGCGTGATCGAGATCGTGCAGCACTTCTCTGCCGCTGACAAGCCGATCGCCGCGATTTGTCACGGCGCGCAGTTACTAAGCGCGGCCGGCGTGCTCAAAGGCAAGTCGTGCAGTGCTTACCCTGCCGTAAGACCGGAGATCGAATTAGGCGGCGGCGAGTTTGTGCCCGCCAGTGACGGTTTCGACAACGCGCACGTCGACGGCAAACTGGTAACAGCCCCCGCATGGCCCGCGCATCCGGCGTGGATGCGCAAGTTCCTCGAGGTGCTCGGCACACCAGTCGTTTAACCGCGGTTAAACGAAAGACGTCTGGATCGCGAAAAATCTGTGACTGCTGTGTCGCGGCTAACGAAGATTCGGCGTGGAGATCTTGACGGCCACCAAAATCTCCACGTCGGCACTTCCAGCGGTGTGTCGCTTTAAGCCACCAGCCGTATTTCAGCGGAACGGCTGGCGATGACGCCGTCGATGAACTCTTCGAAGATTCGCACGTCCAAGGCCGACGCCGAGTCGGCTTCGGGATGGAACTGCGTCCCCATGGCAAACCAATCGTGCATCTCGCTTTCGATGCACTCGATCACGCCGTCCGGGCAGCGGGCCGTGACCACGAAGCCGGGGGCGACCTCGTCGACCGCCATGTGGTGCATGCTGTTGACGCGGATTTCGCCGTCGCCATAGACCCGTTCCATCAGCGAACCGGGAACGACTTCCAAGCCGTGCCGGTGCGCCCGGTCCTGCAGGTCTTTGTGCGGGATCGATTCGGGCAGGTCTTCGGGAACGTGTAAAAACAAATTGCCACCCTGCGAGACATTCAGCAACTGCATCCCCACGCCGATGCCGAACAAGGGCATGCGCCGTTCGGCAATCAGGCGGATCAGCATGCGGTCGAACGTTTCGCGGCGTGCGTCCATCGAGCGCACGGACGGATGCAGCATGAACCCGTCGCGGCGCGGATCAAGGTCGGCTCCTCCGATGAGCACGAAGCCTTGTAATTGGTCGAGCAAACAGCTCAAGTCGTCCGCGCTCTCCAGCGGCGGAACAACGACAGGAATGCCTCCCGCGGCCAGCACACTGTCGTAATAGCCGGCAGTCACATACGAGAACGCGGGCGAATCCTTCTTGGCGGCACGATAATCGGCGTTGATACCAATCAGCGGTTTGCAATGCATCTGAGACTCCCTTTCAGACACGAACGGAAAGATGGGACAAAATACATCGGTCGATCGCAGTGGCGACAATGGCATGCACGGATCGAGATTGTCGCGCTGCTGAGCGCTCGATGTAAAACACACGACGACACTGAGGCGCCTCTAGCGCAGGTCGTGGAAAGGTAGGCCTCAAGCGTGGGCAGATACACCGCGAAGTGCCACTTTGCGTGGCGAGCGGAACGCGGACATTGGACCATGGAAACGGAGCCCTGAGGCGCGGGTTTCGCGGTCGTCCCTGACGATTCCGACGTTAGTCGTTGGGTTCTGCCGGTCCTTGGCCCCTTCCCGGGCACAACGCCGGAGCGATATCCCTATCGTTTGGCCTCAAGACTCCTTACTTAGTCGCCTGCGTCACTTGGAAAGGGATTAGCAAGACGGGCGAGAGTTTAACGTCCGCCGCAAAGGCCACAAGCAGCCCTCAGGATTTTGCGTTGTGCACTGTAGGTAACCCCAAGATGATGTGCATGCACGCAAATTGCAAGCATCGTTTGAAATTGCCTCTACTGCTTTGTCACAGGTTGGTGTTCGGGTTGGGTGGCTGGGGTCGAGTCTTCGAGCCCCCAGCAAAAACAGGCGTTCCGGGGGCTCGAAGACTCGACCCCGGCCACCCGAATTCTTAGTTGTGACGAAGCACTACTGCTTCCCTGCTGGGAAAACGTGGCCTGTGGCTTCCATTTCGACTGAGTACAGCGACGTGCGGGCGGTGACGTACAGCGTTTTGCGGTCCTTGCCGCCGAACGTGACGTTGGCGGGCTGTTCGGGCAGTTCGATGATGCCCAGCAGTTTGCCTTCGGGGTTGAAGACCTGCAGGCCGAGCCGCGAGGTGATGTACAGGTTGCCTTTGGTGTCAATCGTCAGGCCGTCGCCGCCACTGCCTCGGCCCGTCGAATCGGGCGGCTGTTGGAGCGTGCAGAAGACGCGGCCTTCGCCCAGCTTGCCGGAGCCCGTGACCGGGTAGGCCATCATCTCCTTTTGCAGCGAAGGAATCACGTACAGCGTTTTCTCGTCGGGCGAAAGGATCACGCCGTTGGGCGCGGGCAGATCGTCGATCAGCCGCGTCACGGTGCCGTTGGTGGCTCGGTAGTACACGCCCAGCTTGTCTTGCGGCAGCGGTTCAGGGGCGCGGAAGTGCGGGTCGGTGAAGTACACTCCGCCCGCGCTGTCGATCACCAAATCATTCGGCGCGTTGAATCGTTTTCCATTGAACGTTTCGGCCAGTGGCTGAACCTGCTTGGTCGCAATGTCGATCTCGACCAGCCGGCCGTCCATCTGGCACGCGACCACGTTGCCCGCCGCGTTGAACATCAAGCCGTTGGCGTGCCCCGACGGTTCCAGGAAGACCGACAGCTTGCCCGCGGCGTCGACCTTGTTGATCCGCTCGGCCGGGATGTCGGTGAAGTACACGTTGCCGTTTGTGTCGGCTGCCGGGCCTTCGGTGAATTGAAAGCCCGAGTGAACTTTCATGATCTCGCCCGCCGGGCCAATACCGGGAATCGATTCGTCGGCCGGTTCGGCAGCGCGAGGCGACAGGGACAGAGTCGCCGACAAGACAATGGCCACAGCGGCGACAAACAGCGACGAAACAAATCGAGTGGGCATGGTTTGTTCTCCTACATCAAATGTGCCTGACGAAACTCGGCCAGCGTCTGCAGGACCGGTTTAACCTTTCCCTGGGCATCCAACAAGCCACCGTGCGGCAGCGAGTGTTTATGAGCATCGGACAATTGATTCCAAATCAGACCGTACACCGACTGCTTCGAGATGAGCAGCGGTATCAGCCGCTCGGCCACGCTCTGTTGAGCCGCCGGTGTCCAACCGCCGGGCACCGCGTCCGGCAGCGGCTTGCCTGCGTGGCAACTCAGCGGGTCGCCGCCATCGCTGCTGGGAATTGTCAGCATCACCAACAGCGGCAAGCCGAGCACGCTCCAATTGTCGATCTTGCGGCTGAATTCGAGCATGTCGCGAGGTAACGTGCCGCCGGGCCAATAACCCAGGTTGACCTCCAGCCCGATGCCCGAAACGCCCAAGTCGGCGCGGACCAGGGCGTCGGCAAAGTGCAGTGGCGACAGATCCAGTTCGGTGGTGCTGAGACACTCGGCCCACGGCTGATCGAACGTCACGACGATCGGCGTGTTTTTGTCGGCGCGGCGGACGACGTTGATCACGTCCACGGTCAACCGCAGCTTTTCCTCTTCACTCAGTGCCATCGCCCCTTCGACGTTCATGCCCGCCGCGCACTGCCAGATTTGAATCTGGCCCTTGTAACGTTGCACGATGGCCTTGACGTAGTCCAGCACGTACGACTGCAGGTTTTCGAAATCGTCTTCCCACAGGTACAGCCAATCGGGCAAGTTGCGGGCATCGAGCCGCAGCAGCGGGCCACTGCTCGTTTTTAGTTTGTGCGTTCGGCACCAACGCAAGTGCGCGTCGATCGCGGACCAGTCACGCTCACCCTCGCTCTCCTCGATCTCTTTCCAAGTGAACGGAATGACGGCGGAGTTGAACGCGGCGAGAATCGCTTTCTCGGCGTCGCCTTCGAGCCGTTGCGTTTCCAGGTTGACGGCCAGCAGCGTGTTCAGCTTCGGCACTCCGCGATGCCGGATGGCCAACACGCGGCGCGAATAGTCGCGTCCCAGCAACTCGATCGCATCCATGCACAAGCGAATTGCGCGATCGGCCTTGTCGTCTGCATCGATAGGGTTCGCTTGCGACGTGGCGGCCAGCACCATGCCGTCCAAAGCTTCCTTCATCCGCTGCTGCAGCTCGTCCGAAGGATTGAGACCCAGCGCTTGCCATGCAGCCACTTGTCCACGCAGCCGATTCAATGTGCCGCGAGCCAATTCCACCGACAGTTGATAAGGCTGCGGCCGCTCCATCAGGCTCGCGGTCGAAAGCACCACTTGGCCGTACCCTTCGACGTTCCAGGGAATGTACAAGTTGCCCGACTCACTGATTTCTCGGTCGATCACGATCTGATCGCCGGTCCGCGCGTTACGGCTGAGCCACGGGACGCCTTCCATGCCCGCCAGATACGCGCGCTCGACCGCCGCTTGCGAAACACGTTCAGGCCGCGGTGCCACAAAACGCATCTGGCCCATGCCACGCAGTTCCTTCGACGAGATGCCGGGAGTAAGCAATTAGGTCAAACAGACTAGTTACGCCTCTGTGGCGAGTCTAACCTACGGCGTGCCGTGGTTCAACCATATCCGCTGAGTGCATATCTTTGAGCGGCCTGCTACAATCAATGTCGATGTCAACAAACTCGCCGGAATCCATCGATAAGTCTGGTACAGAAACGCAAATTCCCGCGGAGTGGCTGGCCGAATTCGAAGCCGCCGCGCGCCGCCCGTTGGAATTGCGGTTCCGCTACGCTTTCATCCGCACCTACAAACCGGTGCTGGATGACGAGCCGTTTCGGGCCTTCGACACAATGGAAGATTACCGGCGGTGGTGTGAAGAGAATTTGCCGGATTGGCTCGGATATGGCCGCGTTTGAATACCGTCAGGCCGAAGAGATTCGCGATACTTTCGCACGGCACAACGTGCGATATCTTTTTCTAGGCAAATCCGGTGCGATTCTGCTGGGCTTCCCCGACACGACTCAGGACGCCGATCTGTTTGTCGAGAAGACGGCTGAAAACGGCCGGGCTCTGGTCGCCGCTCTCCACGATCTGGGATTCGCGCTCAGCGGCGAGCACGCCGCGCAGATCGAACGCGGCAAGGATTTTGTCCAGCTTAAGAATGGGCCTTTTGACTTGGATTTAGTTTTTGCGCCGGACGGCATCGAGCGATTTAATGATGCCTGGGCCAGACGCGTCGAAGTCGAAGGCTTTCCCGTTTGCCACATCGACGACATCATCGCCAGCAAGGAGGCCGCAGGTCGCCAGAAGGACCGCGAATCACTGCCGCGGCTCAGGTCGTTCCGCGATTACTGGTTAGGACAGCAATGATCAGTCACTTCAAAACGGCGATCGGGTGCTGACATTCCGTGGGAAGCACTTACAATAGACGTGCTTGCCAGTAGCCTTTACCTCTCCTTTGAATGTAGACATGAATCGACAGGCGATCTCGTTTCTAACGTTCGCGCTGACTCTGGCACTGGCTCTGGGACTAACCGCCCGTGGCTCCGAGACCGGCGAACGGCTGCCGACGCAGGAATTGCCGGCGGCGATCATTCAGGAGTTGCTGCGCAGCGCTTGTCTGGATTGCCACAGCCGCGGCGAACCGGCGGCTGGTCTCGACCTCGAATCCGCCGCGGCGGTTGCCGTTGCGAGCAACAGCGATGTCTGGGAAAAGGTTGTGCGGAAATTGCGAGCCCGTCAGATGCCGCCCGCCGATTCGCCGCGGCCAAAGGAATCAACTTACATCGGCGTGCTGAATTCGTTGGAGCGGACGCTGGATGAAATCGCCGCCGAGCATCCTCGTCCGGGGCGCACCAACACGTTTCGACGGCTGACCCGCTTTGAATACCAGAATGCGATTCGCGACCTGCTCGCGCTGGACGTCGATGTCACCACGCTGTTGCCGGCGGATGAGTCCAGTCACGGCTTTGACAATATTACTGTGGGTGAACTCTCGCCGACGCTGCTGAACCGCTACGTCTCCGCAGCGCAGAAAATCAGCCGGCTGGCGATTGGCGGACCACAAAATTCTCCCGGCGGCGAAACGTTTCGCATTCGTCCGGATGTCACGCAGGAAGAGCGGGTCGAGGGACTTCCCATCGGCACGCGCGGCGGTGCATTGATCTCGTACCATTTTCCGCAGGATGGCGAGTACGAGGTGCAGATTCGTTTGTCCCGCGACCGCGATGAACATGTCGAGGGACTTAGCGAGGCCCATGAATTGGAATTGCTGTTGGATTTCGATCGCGTGAAGTCGTTCACGGTCAAGCCGCCGCACGGTAATGTCGATCCGACCGACCAATACGGCAAGCCGTCGCATGAGAACGTCGATCGGCATCTCAAGGCACGCATCACGGTGACCGCCGGCTCACACCAAGTCGGCGTGACGTTTCTGAAAAACCCGTCGTCGCTGCTGGAAACCGTGCGGCAACCGCTCAATGTGCACTTCAACATGTACCGGCATCCGCGTATCGGGCCGGCGGTGTACCAGGTTTCGATCGCCGGGCCGTTTGAGACATCGGGCTCCGGTGACACTGCCAGCCGCCAACGCATCTTCGTCTGTCGGCCGACCGGTCCTGAGGACGAAGAAGACTGTGCCAAGCGAATCATCGCCACGCTGATGCGCCGTGCCTGTCGGCAGCCGGTTGACGAGCAGGACCTGCTCAAGCCCATGACGTTGTATCGTGAGGCAAAGGCCGAGGGCAGTTTCGAAGACGGCATCGAAATGGCGCTCAGTAGCGTGCTGCTGAATCCGAAGTTCCTGTTTCGCATTGAACGCGATCCGGCCGGAGTCGCGTCCGCAGCCGCCTACCGGATCAGCGACATCGATCTGGCGTCGCGACTGTCGTTCTTTCTGTGGAGCAGCATTCCCGACGATGAACTTCTCGATCTGGCCGCGCGCGGGCAACTGAGCAATCCTGAAGTGTTAGAGCAGCAAACGCGACGCATGTTGGCGGACGATCGTGCGCGAGCTTTGGTTACGAACTTTGCTGGTCAGTGGCTGCACCTGCGCAATCTGGAATCGATCACGCCGGACGGGCGTCTGTATCCCGATTTCGACGACAATTTGCGGCAGGCGTTCCGAGAAGAAACGGAGCGGTTTGTCGAGAGTATCCTGCGCGAGGATCGCAGTGCGCTCGACCTGCTCAACGCTGACTACACGTATCTCAACGAGCGCCTCGCCAAGCACTACGGCATCCCGCATATCTACGGCAGTCGCTTCCGGCGTGTTTTGCTGGATGAGAACAGCAACCGAGGCGGTCTGCTTCGACAGGGCAGTATCCTGACCGTCACGTCGTACGCCACTCGAACTTCGCCCGTGATTCGCGGAAAGTGGATTCTGGAAAACATGCTGGGAACGCCGCCGTCGCCGCCACCGGACGACGTGCCGGCGCTCAAAGACAATACGGTCGCGGCCAACTTGTCGGTGCGCGAGCGACTGGCTCAGCACCGCGCCAATCCCGTGTGTGCGAGTTGTCACGACATCATGGATCCCGTGGGGTTTTCCCTTGAGAACTTTGATGCGGTCGGACGATGGCGAGATATTGAAGAAGGTCAACCCGTGGATGCGAGCGGCGGTCTTCCCGATGGCACTCAGTTCACCGGAGTCGCCGGACTCGAACGGGGACTGCTCGACCACCCGGAGATCTTTGTGGGTACAATGAGCGAAAAGCTGATGACGTATGCAATCGGTCGCGGAGTCGAACATTTCGACGCCCCGGCGATCCGCCAGATCGTGCGCGAGGCGGAAGCCAACGACTTTCGCTTCTCGTCAATCATCCTGGGAATCGTCAAGAGCACGCCCTTTCAAATGCGAGAATCAAAATGATCGTGACTAAGAAAGCTCTGCCGCGCCGGACTTGTTTGCGCGGCGTCGGCGCCACGCTTGCGCTCCCGTTGCTCGACGCGATGATTCCCTCGCTGACCGCACTGGCTGACACGGCGGCAAATCCGACTCGGCTTCGTCGGCTGGGTTTCGTCTATATGCCCATGGGCAGCGATATCACGCGTTGGACTCCGCCGGGAGAAACACTC
>JBGTKH010000317.1:0-7912 GCA_041744735.1 Pirellulaceae bacterium
AGTAAGCGGGAACACAATTCACTGAGCGAAATCCGATGATCAGCCGATGTTCACGCCGGGAACTGGGTCGCGTTTTACGAGGGTGTAGACGCAGGGGACTAGGAATAGGGTCAGCAGCGTGCTGACGACCATGCCGCCGATTAGGGCTCGGGCTAGCGGGAGCATGGCTTCGCCGCCGGGGGCTAGGTGGATGGAGAGGGGGAGCATGGAGGCGATTAGGGGGAGCGAGGTCATCAGGATTGGGCGCAGGCGGATTTGGGCGGCGGTGTTGGCGGCGCGGCGGGGGTCGAAGCCGCGCTGGCGCAGCGTGTTGGCGAACTCGACCAGCAGAAAGCTGTTGCTGGCCACCACGCCGATCATCATCAGCGTGCCCATCAGCGACTGAATGTTGATCGTCGTGCCGGTCAGGAACGGGATGCCCAGTATACCGGTAATGCCCAGCGGCACGGCCAGCATGATAATCTGCGGATCGGCCGCGTCTTAACCAATTCTTCGCAAAACCTTTATCGAGGTTTCTTTGTACAGGGATAGCTTTGAGTCGAGTATACGAATGGGAACAATCGACGTAGGAGTGAAAGCTTGAAGACGGAACGACAAAACGGTGAAACGTACGTGGGTTACGAAGAAATTGACCAGTGCTCCAACCCGGCTGTGGTGCGGCCGATCGGGGAGATTATCAATTTGCGGCTCAGCCGCCGCAGCGTTATCAAATCGCTGGCCGTGGCGGCCTCCGGTTTGGTGCTGGGCACGCTGCCGGGTCGCGAGGTGCTGGCCGGATCATTAGCCAACCCGTCGACGCTGACGTTCGAGGAATTAGAAAACGGCTACGACCGGTACGCTCACGTAGCGGCGGGCTACGACATACAGGTGCTGTTGCGGTGGGGCGACCCGGTCACGTCCGACGCGCTGCCTTTCGATGTGCGCAATCAGTCGGCCGAAGCCCAACAGCGACAGTTTGGTTACAACTGTGACTTTATCGCCTTCATGCCGCTGCCACGCGGTTCAAAGAACGCCAACCGCGGGCTGTTGTGCGTGAACCACGAATACACCGACACGAACTTGATGTTTCCGGGCATCACCAGCCGCGAGGCGGTTGAAAACCTGCCGCGCGAGCAGGCCGAAATCGAGATGGCCGCTCACGGACATTCGGTGGTTGAAGTGCAAAGGACGGGCAGCGTTTGGCGGACCGTCGATGGCAGTCCCTACAACCGCCGCATATCTGCGCTGCGTACGATCATGCGCATGTCGGGACCGGCGGCAGGTCACGAGCGGCTGAAAACCGCCGAGGACATCACTGGCACGCGAGTGCTCGGCACGCTGAACAACTGTGCCGGCGGCGTCACGCCGTGGGGCACGATGTTGATTTGTGAAGAGAACTTCGACGCGTATTTCTCGGGCGACCCGGCGGTGACCTCGGAAGCCCGCAATCATCAGCGATATGGCATGACCGGCGTGAGCAAGTTCAGCCCGTCGTGGGCCAAACATCACGAGCGGTTCGATGTTGTGAAACACCCGCACGAGCCGAATCGATTCGGCTGGGTCGTCGAGTTCGATCCGTACGATCCCGCGTCGGTGCCCACCAAACGCACGGCGCTGGGGCGTCTGAAGCACGAAGGGGCAGGCGTCGTTCTGAATCCCGACGGTCGCGTGGTGATCTATTGCGGCGACGACGAGCGGTTTGATTACGTCTACAAGTTTGTCACTGCCGGCCGCTACAATCCCGACGACCGCGATGCGAATCGCGACTTGCTCGACCACGGCACTTTGCACGTGGCCAAGTTTGAAGAAGACGGCACGATGCATTGGCTGCCGCTGGTGTACGGCCAAGGACCGCTGACGGTCGACAACGGTTTCCACAGTCAGGCCGACGTGCTGATTGAAGCTCGTCGCGCCGCGGATCTCATGGAAGCCACGCCAATGGACCGGCCCGAGGACGTCGAGCCTTCGCCAGCGACCGGCCGCGTGTATGTGATTTTGACGAACAATAACAAGCGCGAGGCAGATCGCGTGGACGCCGCCAATCCGAGAGCCAACAACGTGCACGGCCACATCATCGAGCTAGTCCCGCCGGGCAATGCGAGCGCCGTGGATCATGCCGCTGTCACGTATCGTTGGAACGTGTTGCTCCGCGGCGGCAATCCGCACAACGCGGCAGACGACGCGAGCTACCATCCGCAGGTTTCCGATAACGGCTGGTTGACCTGCCCTGACAATGCGACGTTCGATCAGCAAGGCCGCATGTGGATCACGACTGACAACAGCGCGGACGAAAAGACGCTGGCGGACGGCGTCTACGGCTGCGACGTTGAAGGCGCCGGCCGAGCATTGACGAAACTGTTCTTCAGCGGCCCGCGCGGTTCGGAGGTCAGCGGCGTCTGTCTGACGCCCGACGACACGACGATGTTCATCTCCGTCCAGCATCCGGGCGAAGAGCCCGGTTCGGACTTTGACAAGCCCACCACACGCTGGCCCGACTTCCGCCCCGGCGTTCCGCCGCGCCCGTCTGTCGTGGCCATCACGAAACGCGACGGCGGAAAGATTGGCGCGTGAGCGGAAGCCTCTCGACTTACGAATCGGATTGGATCGTGGCATAATCGGACCGTTGGTTCGGATCAAGCCTCGGTTAGATGCTCAAGCGCCCATGCCCCGTTTCGTCCACGTGCGTCACAAGCCGCCGGTTGAGTTGACTCGGCCGCGCGAGTTGATTGTGGCTTGTCCGCCGATGCAGAGCCACGTTAACCTGTCGCGGATCGTGCGCGTGGCCGGATGCTGCGGAGTGGCGAAAGTGATCGCCTGCGGACATGCGAAGGTGGACCGTAAGATCGCACGAGACGGGGCCGACGCGGTGGTAGTCGAAGTGCACCGCTCGCTGCCGCCCGTGCTGAAGAAGTTGAAGGCCGACGGCTACCGTTTGGTCGGGCTAGAACAGACCACAAATTCCGAGAGCCTCTACACGTTCCGCTTCGACCGCCGCACAGCACTCGTCGTCGGCCACGAACGGCACGGGCTGACGGACGAAGTACTGGAACTGTTGGAGCACGTCGTCGAGATTCCCGTCTACGGCTTACCGTACAGCTACAACGTCGCCACCGCCGCGACCATGGCTCTGTACGAGTACTGCCGCCAGTTCCCCGATGGGTGAGTGCGCCGGAGTATCGGCCGGTTCAAAACCTAAATTTCGTAGCTGCGTTCGCCAGAACGCGGGGTATTCCGGCATCCATCCGCACTCTGGCGAGTGCAGCTACGGTTCTGCAATGCGTAGTTCAATCGTGAGTTCGGACACGGTTGGCTCGCGCCGCGCCGTGGTGTCGCCGGCTGGCGAGTTTTGTGCTGGCTGCCGAAAGATCGGGGGGCGGGTATCGGATGTGATCGGGTCGCGCGGCGGGACGTCTTGCGCGGAAAGCTTCAAGTTGAATTCGCGCTGTGTAACCGCAATGGCGACAAGGGTTCCCAGAACGGCTGTGACCAGGCAAAGTAAGACGTATTTCTTCCTGGCGATGTTCCTCGTTTGCTGCGTTTGCGGTGCAGAAAGCGGCGGCGCCACAGCCGCGCTTCTACAAGAAAAGATAGAAGGCTCACCGCATTTAGGCGAATCTGGTGTGTTTACGCCGCAGCGCGCTGGATGGTGCGGCGCTGGCTGTAACCTACGGTTTAGCCGATACATCCGCCATCGCTGATGTGTTCACGAAGCTTTCCCAGAATTAGCCTGTCGTACGAATTGGCCTACAAACCACGCGGTTTTCCCCGAAAACGCCAATTACCTAATGGCCTTAAACGTAAGACTCCGATATCGAAACCATGCGGCGGACGCTACGGTTGCGTTCCGCAAAACGGAGGTGCCAACTAACGGTGGCCGAATCAACCCGTTAGGAATTTCGTCTGGAGGACGCTACGCATGAATCGCCCCTGTACCGCTCTTTCGATATTGCTGGCCTCACTGGCAGGAACAATGTTGGCCGTCGGATCGGCCAAATGCCAGACAGGTGCCAACGCCGGGCCGGACGGCGTTGGACACTGTCACGCTTGCCCGCTGGCCGAAGAATTCGATTACGACTGTATGTATGGTGTGTGTGGGAATGGTGACAACAACGGCGACAACGGAGAAGTCAATGACAGTGACGAGTATCGGGACGATTACGATTACTCGTACGAGTGCGGCGAGGCACCCAGCGACGAGTACTCGCACGACTACGATGACGCGGACATTGCTGATGAAGTCGACGATACGGATGAGGTAGTGGAATCGCAGCAGGACACGCCGGAGACGATCAACGATTCAACGAGCAGCAGCGACGAATACACCAGTGATTACGACTATGGCGATGACTACGATTACGAAAGCTATTACTACGGCCACGAGAACTACGACGATTATCAATACGATTGCCGTTCAGGCTACGACAGTGACTACGATGCCGAGGTGTACGGCCACACGACGGAGGAGTTGGCCGACGACTTGGATGATCCCTTCCGCGACTTGTACAACGGGCTGAACGAGAGCGAAGAGGGTGTTGCCAACGATGAAATCGAAGACAACTACTGGTCGCAATCCGATGCGGTAGACGGCAGCATTGACGAAAGCGACTACGAAGACTATTGGCAACAGGCCGACACGACAGATGACACCACCGGCGAAGCGGCAGAGACCGCTGAAGCGACCGACGACGTAACGGAATCGGCACACGAAGACGTGACCGTGGCGGAGTCGTCGGACGATTACAATTGGGACGACTGCGAACGTTGGTACGACGAAGAGGACTACTATTACGACCATTACTATGAATGGCAGGACCAGCCGCAACCGTCCACGGTCGAAGCACCTCCGGCACCCGTTGTGGACGAACGGCCGGCGTTGGGCCTGGACTGGTCGCGTCCGATGATTCTGATGGTGGCCCGGACGCTGGATCGCGTCGGCGTAGCGTTGCAAGCAGCGTCGGAAGATTTGGTCGAACTGACCGGCGCCGACACAACCGAGATTTCACGATCGGGTGATGGAGCCTCGCAACGTTAGACGACGGATGACCCTGCGACAATTTGGTAGGACGGATTGGCAATCCGTCCTACCTAAGATCGACGCAAGTTGCAATTCTCAACAGCGTTGCAGCATCCTGATCGCCGCCACGGTGGCGTTCTGAATCCTCTAGCGGGCGGTTGCTTGGCCAATTCGGGCCGGGCAGCCGCCCGTTTTTCGTTGGCTGGCCCGCTCTGCGCTTAGCCACGACCCAATGGGGAGCGTGAGCGCGTGAACCGCGCGTACCCTTCGCTCGCGTTCCCCGTTGGGTCGCAGTTAAACGAAGGAAAGACATTTTTGTCCTTTTTTGGTAGCGTAAACGAGGCGGAGTGAATAGAATGGCGCCTATCGGCCTCTTTTGTGCCGATCAGAATTTGAGCAAGGCAGGGCCTAGAATGCCGGAACAGGAAAGGCCCTTTCACAACCGTTTCGGTTTGGAGTTTCTATCATGTCCCAACGTAGTCGGTTTGCACTGGCGCTTTCACCCGTTATTGCGCTTGCGATGGTCATGTCCTCGGTGGCCGCGCCACCGGCCGGTTCGAGCACTGAGGCGGCTCGAATGGCAACGTTCGAGAAGTCCACAGGGGAAACTTTTTACGCCCTCAGCTTAACGCCGCAGATCAAAGACATGCCGGCGACGGCACACGAGATCGTCGTGTTGTTCGACACGTCGGCCAGCCAGACTGGTTTGTATCGCGAAGACGCGCTGGCCGCGCTCAAAACGATGCTGGCCAGTTTGTCGCCGCAGGATCGAGTGCAGCTTTTGGCTGTCGATCTGAAGCCGGTTCCGATGAGCGATGGCTTTGTGGCGCCCAACAGCGCGGAAATGAGCGCGGCGATCACCAAGCTCACGCGGCGCGTTCCACTGGGCTCCACGGACATGGCCCTGGCCTTGCAAGGTGCGGTCGATTGTTTCGGCGAAGCCGGTGCGACGCAGCGTGCGGTCATCTACATCGGCGACGGGATCAACAGCAACGATTGGATCGGCAGCGGCGAATTGGCTCGCTTGGTCGGCCGTTTTGTCGAACGCCGCGCGGCCGTATCCAGTTTCGCCATCGGCCCGCGCCGCAATGTGCATTTTCTAGCCGCATTGAGCAATCAAACGGGCGGCGTATTGTATGTCGATTACGACCAGCAAGAGTCGTCGCAGCGGGCTGGTTTGGCGATGGCCCAGATCGCCGCTGGTACGGTTATTTGGCCGACCGGTGTGAAATTGCCCGAGGCGATGCACGAGATCTATCCGAAGACCGTCCCGCCGCTGCGCACGGACCGCGACACGATCCTCGTTGGATCGTTAAATGGTCGTGTCACGCAGCCGATCACGATGTCGGCCCAAGTTGCCGGGCAAGACATCGAGTTGACTTGGCAAGTAGCGGCTGACAAATCAAACGAAGACTATGGCTACCTGCCGCGACTGGTCGAGATGGCTCGCGCCGACGGCGGTCAAACTTTGCCGACGGTCGGCACGCCGGGCTTGCGGGAAGCGGGGCGCGTGTTGCTGGCCGGCGCGAGTGACCTCTCACTGCTGGGTCGGCAAGCACTGGCCAGCGGCGACCGCGACGGCGCCAAGAAGTTGGCGGATGCCGCATTGGAAAGCGATCCCAACAATCCCCAGGCGCTGATCATTCGCAAGGCCGTTGAGCAAACCGACGCGAAAACGGACAGCAAAGTCAAACCGTCGAAGTCCGGCGGCGCCAGCTACCGCAGCTCGACACAACCAAAATTCCACTTCGTGCACTTTCAGCCGGGCGGTTCGGACGGGAGTTTGCTGGAATCATTTCAGGCCCAGGAAGGGCAGTTCCTCGATCAAATTGAAAACCAGCAGAAAGTCCAGCAGCAAATTGTCATCAAGGAAGTCGAGCTGGGTCTGACGGCAGCGCGCGACAAACTGGCCACCGATGCCGAAGGAGCCAAAGAAGATCTGAAAATTCTGATCGAGAGCGTCCTCCAGGCGCCTTCGTTGGATGAAGAAGTGCGTGCGCAATTGCGCGGCAAAGTCGAGCGGGCGATCCGCGAGTCGGGTGTTCGAGAGATCGAAGCCGCCGATCGCCGTGCCCGTGATCTGGAACGGCAAAAGGCGGCGCTCGAATCCGAACGCTTGACCCAAGAACAACTGCGCAAGGCCGACACGATTAAGCAGTTGATGGACCGCTTCAATTCGTTGGTTGCGGAAGGACGCTTTCAAGAGGCCGAGGAAAACGTGGCCCTGCAGATTCGGGAACTGGCTCCCGACTCGCCGACCACCGAGGCGGCCATTTGGTATGCCCGCAACCGTGGCAACGTCGAGAAAATGGGGTTGCTCCGCGAATTGCGACATCGCCGTTTCGTGGACGCGTTGTACCAGGTTGAAGCCGCGCACGTGCCATTCGCTGACGAGCCGCCAATCATCTATCCGGACGCCGAGGTATGGGAAGAGTTGACGCTGCGGCGAAAGAAGTATGCGTCGGTCGACTTGGCCAGCCGTGGGGGTTCCGAGCAGAAAATCTTCGATCAACTGGACGAAGAGACGCGGTTGGAATTCATCGAGACGCCGCTGCAAACGATCGTCGATTATCTGAAGGACTTGCACGGCATTGAAATCCAACTCGACACGAAATCGCTCGACGGCGTGGGCATCCTCACCGAAACGCCTGTGACCAAGAATCTCAAGGGGATTTCGCTGCGGTCGGCGTTGCGCCTGCTGCTGAAAGAGTTGGAATTGACGTACATCATCCGTGATGAAGTATTGCTGATCACCACACCCGAAGAGGCCGAGAGCCAACTGATTACGAAGGTCTACCCGGTGGGCGATCTCGTGCTGCCGATTGCGGCAGGCATGCAGGTTAACCCGTTCTCCCAGGGCGGCGGCATGGGTGGCCAGGGAGGCTTTGGCGGGGGGCAAGGCGGCGGTGGTGGTGGTGG
>JBGTKH010000318.1:0-3431 GCA_041744735.1 Pirellulaceae bacterium
GGGCTCAGACGTACAGAATTCAATTTTGCCGGTACATGGTTGGTGTTTTCAAGTCGCGTTTTCGCCGGCAAAATTGAATTCTGTACGTCTGAGCCCGGCCGCGGTTACAGCGCTGAACGCCAAATGGTATCACCACCAACAATCCAGATGGTCGATCAACAGATATTCGCCGAACGCCGCGCCGTCGAACTCGATTGCAGACGCTGCGCCGCTCGCGGCCACCGATGCAGCGACGGCCGATGACAGTTTCGCCCCAAGTTCGTCGTCGTACGACTTCTTCTTAACCGGATCGAGCAAGCAGACTCGCGCCGCGGCGACCTCGTTTAAAATCTTCTGCGACGCCGTGCTGTGTTTGCCCGACTGAAACTGCCGCACGTAGCCCATCTGCCGGTCGGCGGCGTACGAAATCACATCCACGTCGCGCTCAAACACCTCGACGCCCAGCAACCGATAATGATTCGGCGGCCCATCCTTAGGCGAAATGCCGAGCCAGCGGTAATAAGGATCAAAATCTTCAGGCATGGAAGGCCGCAAGCTCCTCTATCTCCCGCGTTTTGCCTCGCGGGCGCTGCGGACGGCCATGAAATCCAGGAAACTGGTCAGTTCCGGGGTCACGCCCACGGCTTCTTCGGTCAGCGTCTTGTGAGCGATGGGATGCGTGGCTTCGACCCAGTTGAGATAATCGGGGCTGACGTCGATCACCACAATTTTCTCCTGCTCCTCCTCGCCGAGATATTGGTTCAAGGCAAAGATCACGTCCTGCACCTTTTGAAACCGTTCGTTCGAGTCCTTGGCCATCATGCCGGCGATAGTTTCGTCGATTTGGTGCGGAATACCGTCGACCATTTCACTGGGCGGCTGCGGCATGTCGTACACGTGCTGCAGGACTTGTTTTACGGGGTCCGGGTGTACGAACGGCGGACGGCCGGTCAGGCAGTGATAAAAGGTAGAGCCTAATGCGTAGATATCGCTGACCGCGTCGGCACACCGCGCGTCGTAGGCTTGTTCGGGAGGCATGTAGTCGTACTTGCCGACCACCACTTCGCCGATGTCGATGTCTGCGCGCTCTTCCAAATTGTCGAGAAACGCGAGCGCGTCGACCGCGGCACCGAACTCCATTAACTTCGGATTTCCGACTTCGCTGACCCAGATGTTGGACGGGCGAATGTCGCGGTGCACGACTTCGTTTTCGTGCAAGTGACCCAGCCCCTTCGCCACGTCGCGAATCAAGCGGCACGCGGCTGCGTACGGCAAATGGCCTTCGCGGTCGAGCTTCGTCTTCAGCGTTTCGCCGCGGAGCGCTTCGAGCGCCAGGTAATACACGTTGCCGAGTTTACCGACCTGAAACGAGCGCACGACGTTGGGATGTTCCAGCGCCACGCAGATCCGCACCTCGCGGCCCATGCGAGCCAGCATTTCTGGATCTTCACCCAGCGAACTTGGAAAAACTTTCAAACTAACCGGTTGATTGAACTCGACGTGCTGTGCGCGAAAGATGCCGCCTGACCGGCTGGCGTGAACTTGCTCCGACACGCGATACGGACCGAGCATGAACGGCCCGACGTGACCGGCCAGCAGCGCCTCGCCCTGGAACTCCGTCAACAATTCCTTCTCAACCAGCCAATCGACCAACTGTTCGGCCGGCGCATTGGCTGCGGCCCCCGATTGTTGCCGCCATTTTGCCACGTGCCCGTCCACGGCGTCGGGCGTCATTAGTTGACTTTCGACCAACCCCCGGCGAATATCTTCGACGCTGCTCATGTGTTGTTACTCCAGGAATGAGACGGATCAGGGTTTGCCGCAACCGTTGGCCGCAGCCGATGAAGTGAGCGGCGAGGGTTACCAAACCCCACACTATGCTGTTGTAAACTAGCGGCAGGGCGGCTGCAAGAAGGAACCCGGCGAGAATCGGGACGATCATCGGCGGCTGGACGAGAAGATCAGTAGCACCAAGGCGAGCAACACGACTACTGCCACCGCAATGGCCCAGTTCAACCACGCCGTGCCGGCTTTCTGTTCCTTGCGTTCCCGCTCCGCCTGCTTGCGCTTTTTGTACTCGACACTGTCGCGCTCCCGCAGCCGGAATTGCACGCCGCAATGCGGGCAGAGCACGTCCTGTTCCAGCATGTCGCGGGGCGATTCCAACTCGTGGCCGTTGGGACAAGGAATATGCAACAGTTCCGGTTCGGTCGGAGCTGCCGCGCTAACGGCGGGCACCGTTTCACTTTGTCCGCCAAAGCTAGGTCCGCCCATGCCGGGAAACGATTCGCCCGGCGAGACTCCGCCGACAGCAGGCCAAGCATCGGCCGGTGCTCCGCCGTATCCCGGCACGGGCGACGGCGGCTCGGGAATGATGAATAGCATGCCGCAATGCGGGCAATTGCATTGCTGGCCCGCGTACGACGCGTCGGCTTCCAGCAAATGGCCCTGCGGACACTCAAACTGAAACGTCATCTCGCGCTCTCTGTCGCATCGCAAACATAGACATCCGGTTTCCGCCGCACAACCGGGTTTTCGATCATCTCACGCGGAAGAATTCTACGGAGACTCGTCGTATCCCACAAGGTGATAATTGTGTGCCCCTACCAGCGGCGATGCGGGTAACGATAGGCCGACATGTGCTCGGTATTCGGCCGCCGCTGCTGGACGGGTGGGCGAGTTTCACCGACGGCGACCAGCACTCCGGCCACGAGAAATCCAACGGCGAACCCGCCGATGTGCGCCCACCACGCAACGCCGCCGGCCTCGGTCGACGTGATGGTCATCACACCCTGAAAGAATTGCAGCAGAAACCAAATCACCAAGAACACCGGCGCCGGTATGACGAGGATCTGCAGAAAGTAAATGATCGGTACCAGCGTCACCACCATCGCGCGCGGATACAGCAGCAAATACGCGCCCATGACACCCGCAATCGCGCCGCTGGCTCCGATCGTGGGAATCGCCGAGGCGGCGTTCGTGAACAAATGAGCGAAACTGGCCGTGACGCCACAGCCCACATAGAACAGCAAGTAGCCGACGTGGCCCATGCGATCTTCAACGTTGTCGCCGAAGATATACAGGAACCACATGTTCCCCAGAAAATGCAACCAGCCGCCGTGCAGAAAGATGCAAGTGAGCAGCGTTAGCCAAGGGCTGAATGGTGGCTCGGCGGCAGTACGAGTACGCTGGACCAGATACTGTCCTTCCTGCACCACTTCTTCAATCTCAACGGGCCGCTCCGGATGAAACACGCGCGCGGGAATCATGCCGAACCGCTCGACCAGCGACGGCTGCGGGGCCGATTGCTCGAGAAGTTGACCCACAAAAGCGAGCGCGCATAAACCAATCATCGTGTAATTGACAACTGGGGTCGTGCGCGACGGGATGTTGTCTCTCAGCGGGATCATGTTGCAACAGAAAGGCGTCGGGAGTCTTTTTCCATGTCGTCG
>JBGTKH010000319.1:0-5897 GCA_041744735.1 Pirellulaceae bacterium
CCGTAGTCGAAGGGCTCGCCACGCTCGGCGCGGCTGGATGCGACGAGCCGGTCAAGGGTTTACGACTGCCTTGATCTTCTTGCAGATTTCCACCAGAGCTTTGTTCTGTTCAGCCGGTGTGAGCGTATCCAGCGGCTGCGACGGGGCGTTCGCTGCTTGGTAATCGGCGATTTCGGTTTCGGTGTACGAACTCGCGCTCACGGGCACCCAAACGATTGTCAGTCCTTCATCCTCCGCCGCTTGCAACAGCGGCGGCAACTCGTGCTCGGCAATGAAATCGGAGAATAAAAAATCCGGGCTGACCAACAGCACCGCCACCTTCGCCGCAGCCAACGCCTTGCGAATCTTGTCCTTCCACTTCTTGCCGGTTCCAATCTGCGTGTCATCCCAAACGGAAAGCGTGGCATTGCGCACGTACGGCTTCAAGTGCTTTTGCAGTTTCTCCAGCCAAGCTTTGTCCTGATGGCTGTAGCTGACGAACACCTGATCACGCGTCGTTGGCGTTCGATGTAGTCCAGAGCAGCGCCTGTGTCACCTCCCTGCAGGTGCAGACGAGCCTGCTTGAGCAGCAGATCGAACTTCGTCTCGTAGAGTTATTTGCGACCGCGACCGCCAGACTTTTTGTTTTTCCTTCGCTTTTTCGCCTGCCGGGCACGCTTTCTGAGATGCTTTGGATCCTGTATGTTTTTCATTCGTCCGTCTTCATGCTGCCTGCGCTCTTCCGCCTTTCGATCGTACTCCGCCTGCATCTCCTTCAATTCCAACTTGCTACGTCGTTCAGTCTCAACGCGAGCTTCTTCAGCACGATTCGCCCGCGCTTCCGCCACTTGTCGAAGTTTTTCCTGCCGACGTGCCACAAACCAGCCGGCTTGAGCAGCAAACCGAGGCTTGTCTAAATCTGGTGTCGCTTCGAACTTCCGCGTTAGCTCGTCTGAAGCTTTCTGCTGTCCCCGGACGTCAGCTTCCACCGCTGCCTGAAATTTCTCGCGCTCCTGCTCGAGAATCACGCGAGACTCGCTAATGACAGGGCTGAAAAACTGCCGGTATGCTTGCTCGTCGATAACTTCAACACCGATCGAATAATAGTTGCTTGTCATCGCGTCGAAAGCGCGATCCGCATCTAGGGCATCGGACGTGAGAATGTGCAAATGTCGATAGAGGTTTTCAGGGTACCACGTGATGAGCCCGTCCGTTGCGCCATACAAGATGTCGAGCAAGCGGCTCGTGCTCACAAAAAACGCCCGCTGAAATGTGCTCCCCGAAGGCGTCAGAATCCCCTGTCGTATCCCGCGAATAATCTGTATGACCTCAGCTTCAGCAGACGCTTGTGATTCGCCGGCTCGTAACGTCCCTTGCGCGGTACGCTCAACGATGATCTCGTTGACCAACTGCTCATTTTCGGCATATGTTGTGGCCGTGTAACCGTCATATTGGTGTAGATTGCGACATACAACACCAAACGTTTCCAGTTTCGCTTCGAGAGATTCGTGCGAGCCGATACCCAGGCGTTTTGCGTATTCATCAAAAGTATTCCATTGGCCCTTTCCTGCACCGTTGATGTACCCGTCGACGAAGAGGTTGTCCGAGTAATTCGGATCACGGATCAGTTGCAGAATGACGTCATGACTGCCGGTGGGATTCCGCGTAACACATTGGCGAAATGCCCATTTGTACGACTCAAAAGTCTCAGTGATGAACGCTCCGGTGGTAAGCGGAGTGATTCCAAGGGCTCGCATTCTGCCAAACAACTCGGTCGCGAATCCATGAAGATGGCACGCCTCTGCAACCAACGGAAGTAAAATATTCGAGTCGCAGATCCAGGCTGTTTCCTGAGCTAGAAATCGTCGCGCCTCGGCACCGGACGGGTCCGCACCAAATATGTGGAAAGCGAAGAATCCTTGAGCTACGTTTACGAGATACTCGCGCTGGGTCTGAGTAGGTCTCGTAAGCAAATCCATCACGAAGTCGCTGTATGCAAGTCGAAGGTCGAAGTTCGTGACTGACGTTGCAGTGCGCATAATCGTCTCGAAGATTTCTGGCATATCCGGCGCTTCAAGCGGCTTATGGCGAAATAACATTGACGACGCCGCGAGTCCTCGCTTTCGAAAGACGCTCAAGAGCGTTTGCTGAAAAGACCGGACCAAGGAATCAACTTCTTGCACCGTGCTGTCGTCTACCGATCGAAGTGTTTCCCTCAACAAACCGACGACTTGTGATTCGAGAATGTCGCGACTGCGAGTGACTTCGTCATATTTGGCGCGGCCCGTTTCGGTGATTTGAACACCCTTCCGCATGTCTCTGAGGCAATTCGCATCTTGAAGTTCACATGTGGAAGATGACACGAAGGTTTCGATTTCTGGATGCTGGCGAATCTCCAACGGTAGCAGTTTCGCCGTCAATTCGTCATCCGTAAATATCTTGTCAGCCTCGGATGCCGTCGCGGCCAGAATCTGTGGGGAAATTGCACGTTGAAACAGTTTCCCTTTTTTCGATCCCAGCCCGAACTTCGAAAACAGGTAAAGCGACGTCGCCACGCGCGCCTCGTCCGGATCTGGAAAGTCCAGAGGGATCTGGGCACACTGCTCACGCGGAATTACGAAGCGGTCAATTAGGCGAAGGAGGCGTTTGAGTTCGCGATGTGTTCCATCTGGATTCTCGTACGACAGCAGTTCCACGTTGTACTGTTCTCGATACTTACGCGAATCTGCTGGTCTGACGTCCGCGAGAATCATGTAAATGGGTCGGTCAAAGGAATTCAGTTCACACGCGGTTTCAAGGACAAGCGACAAGTCGGGGTCCGATAGGCTGTGCCCAACGACGATGACCGGAACCATCGAAAAAATGCTCTTTAGCTTATCCCGAAAGTACTGCCGCTTTCCCTGCGTCTTGAACTCTTGGTATTGCCGCAATCCAAGGACGAGGCCGTCGCTGTAATCGAAGTCACCGTGCAGTTTGACAATGCGCTCGTTTGTGTGGGCCTCGATCTGCGCGAAATCGGTCTGCGAATTGTTAAGCGGGACGTAGCTGATCTTGATTCGCTTTAGATGCCTCGCGATTTCATCATCGTAGTTCGTTGTCAGGTAGCATCGAATTGGCCACTTTGCCAGGACTTCGTACGCCCAACCTTTTTCATGTTGGCGTTTCAAACTTTGCTTTAGTCGATTGGCTAGAACGCCCATGCCGCCGATCGCATCGGCAACAACGTCGAATAGTTCAGGGAACCGGCTTTGGTTGGCCAGAGTACTAGCGAGTTCCGCGGTCTCAGAGGTAGTTGAGTCGGGTAAGAGCGCGACCGCCGCTTGCGCAAGTTTTCCCCAGCTTGGATATCCCATCGCAGTTGACGGCCCCGATCCGACAAGCGCGAAGCATCGACCAGAATTAAGTTGCGAGATGAGTTTTTTGGGGATCATTGCTATTTACCCTCCATGACTTTAGGCAGCATAGCACTAGGACGCCCAACCGTGAAGCCGCTTTATCGCTGTTGAGCATTGCCTCGCGATAGCGCTGGGCAATGCGGGCGAAACGGATGCCTTGCTTCAGCACGGCTCGCTTGTCGTCGTCCAGTTCCTGCTCTGCCTCGGCTTGCAGCTCTTCGGCTGTGCCTAGGTTCAGCGGCGTGGACGGGTCGCCCTGGCCGTACTCTTTGATGTAGCCGCCGGCCAGGTCAACGGTCAACGCGTGCCGGCCGCAGTGCTCGACGATTGGGGCGAGTTGCATGTCGCTGCCGCGGACGGCGCGGGCTCGCAGCAGTTGGATGCCGGTTGGCACGTCGATTTCTTCGACGGGGATTGTGTGGAAGAAGCGAGGTTGGCTGTCGCGGAGGTCGGTCAATGGAAAGCGGCTGGTCACCAGCACGCTCAGTTCGCGGGCCGAGCCGCAGGCGATGTGGTTCAGCAGGTCGCGGAGGCTGGGACTGGTCAGCCGGCCGAAGCCGCCTCGCGCGCCGCTCTCCTGAACTTTTTCCAGGCCGTCCAGGATGATCAGGCCCTGATGCTGTTGGATGTCGAACATCAATTGCGTCGCCGACTTTTCCTTCGCCGGCGATGACGTGCCTTCCAGCCAGATTTGCAGGTGGCGGAAGAAGTTTTCGGGTTTGTCGTCGTCGTAGAAGGAATAGACGAAGACGCTGTGGGGTGCGGGGAGTGATGTGGTGGCAGAAGAGGACGGGTTGGAAACCCATCCTACAGAAGAGAAGGAGGACGGATTGGCAATCCGTCCTACGGGCAATTCGTTGAGAAAGCGGTTGGCGATGGCGGTTTTGCCGGCTCCGCCCATGCCGACTAGGGCACAGACGCCTCGGCCGCGAGTGGCGTAAGCTTCCAGCTTGCGATCATCCCGGTTCGCAGGCTGGAAGCCTACGCCACTGCCTTGCCACCACTGGCAGACCTGATCGAACTGCGGACGGTGCTGCCAGTCGCGGGCTCGCAGCAGGGTGTGGACGAAGTAGTGAGATGGTTTGCCCGTTGACACGTGTTTCTCAATCTTGCGCGATGCGCGATGAGTCAAGCTCCAGCCGATCCTGTTTTCCTTGGCGCCAGGCTGTCATTCATTTCGCGGCGACATTCGGCTGACTGCGCATTGTCGTCGTTCCCCCATTGGCGGGCAAGAGTTTCGTGGCTTTTAGAATGCGGAAGCGGCAACGCGATGGTTCTTCGCGGGGTCACTGCTTTTATCCGCACCGTAGCGCAGTTCGGCGACTGTCACCTCACGCTGCTGCTCCCGTGGTTGGGCGCGGTCTGCCATTTAGTCGGAAGGACAAGGGCGGCTGCACGCTGACCCAGATTCCGTCCATCTTCCCGCTCGTTCCCACCGCCGTTAGAATCGCCGCAGTCAACGCCGTTCGCGACCCGAATCGAGGTTTGATGCAATGAACTATCAAATCGAATTCAAGCCGCGAGCGATTAAGGACGTCGAAGCGCTACCCGATTCACAGCGGCGTCGCGTCATGGCCAGGATCGAAGCGCTGCAAAACAACCTGTCGGGCGACATCAAAAAGCTAACGGACTTCACACCGGAGTACCGGCTGCGCGTCGGAGATTACCGGGTTTTGTTCGAGGTCGAAGGGGACAGAGTCGTGATTTATCGCGTGCTGCACCGGAAGGACGCGTACTAACTTTGGAGACCATCATGTTGAAACTGCATCCCGAGATCCTAGTCAAGGATGGCAAGAAGCAATTCGCCGTCTTGCCTTATGAGGAATTTGTGGCGCTCCAACAATGCCTCGCCGACGCGGAAGACCTATTACAGCTTCGCAAGGCCAAGCGGGCCGAAGGTAAGAAACGCTCGACTCCGCTGGCGGATGTGAAACGCAAATTGCGATTGCGCTAGATTCCTCTCGATCAGAACAACGTCGTTCGGCATCGACGTATTGGGAGCAGTCGCGGTGTTTGTCACGCCACAATCTCGCGCTTGCGGCTCACGTAGTCCCAGACCACGTAGCGGTCCAGGTCGTTGCCGGCGGTGAAGAAGACTCGGCCGCGGGTGGATTCGGCAACGCGGTAGGCGAAGCGGATGTCTTCTTCCGACTGCGACCAGCTTGGAACCAGGAAGATGTTGATGGTGATCCCTTCGCGCTGACAGAGCAGGGCCTCGCGCATCGTGGCTTGTTCGGTGAGCGGGTCGGGCGGGTAGAGCAGGTACAGCCACGAGCCCTCGAAGTGCGACGTGGGGAGGCCGTCGGTGATCAGGATCACTTGGCGGTTGGGCGTGTCTTGCGTGGCCAGGAATTGGCGAGCCATCTGCAGACTGCGTTGGATGTTGGTGAAGTGCGGCGGGATCGCGTACTCGCTGATGTCCTCGCGGCTCATGTCGACTTTGTAGCGCACGATCGGGTCGAAGATCGTGACCGGCTTGGGCATCAGTTCGGCGATTTGGCCCGAGCGGCACGGTTTGGCGAA
>JBGTKH010000320.1:0-15454 GCA_041744735.1 Pirellulaceae bacterium
CCGCTCGTCCGCCGCCAACGGCCCGCCGCCGCCGTCGGGCCGCCGCATCGCCGTCATGTCGACCGTGCCGGATTGCCAACTGCCTTGCTCCAGACCTTTCACGGTCAAGTAGCGGTGATAACCGTTAGAGAGGCTGTAAAGCTGAACGCGCATCGTGTCAGTGCCTTTCAGCCAGTAGCGGAAGCTGAGCCGCGTGTGCGGGCCCATCGGCGGGCCGGGGACCGGGTTGAAGATCACGGCGTTGTACATTGTCCGCGTGTCGCCCATCTGGCCGTCGAAGTCCATCGTCAGCACGCCGCGGCAGGCACGAGTGCTGTCCGGTGGGACGTTGACTGTTTCCAACCGGCCGCTCATCCACCAGCGTTTCTCGATGTCCGTTTCGTAGTCTTCAAACGTGTGCACACGGACCGGCATGCCGCCGCGCGCGACCAGCGTTGATAGATTGCCCGACGGTTTCGGCGGCGTCGGTTGGCCGAAGGAAGTGACGCGCTGGACGTACCAGTTCAGAAACTCGTCGCTGCGAATCGACGTCGCCACACGCGCGTTAGGTTTGGCCGAGGCAACGCGCGTGAAGCCTTGATCATCCACGTTCAATCGTAGCTCTTCCATTGTGCAGAATTGCTCGTCGAAGCAGAGCGCCGCCGCAACGACATCGTGCAGAACGGGAGTCGCGTCGTCGGACAATTGATAGAGCGCCTGAAGCTGATAAGCCAGCGGCGTGGCGGCGTTGAAAATCTTGTCGCGCCGCGCCGCATCGAGCTTCACGTCAACGGTAGCATCCAGCGGAGCCACCACCAGCGGAATGCCGCTATTGGAAACCGACTTGGCCGCCTTGATATCCAGCCGGATATTCCATTCCGCCTCGGCCGGCGGCTTTCCCGCGTAACCGATGCGAACCGCACCGCCCATGAGCACGATACGCTTGATCCACAGCTTACATTCGGGATGCGTATCGATGAGCTGCGCGACGTTCGTCAACGGCCCGAGCACCAACAGCGTGATCTTGCCCGGCTCGGCCTTCAGTTGGTTGTACATCAATTCAACCGCCGGTTCTTTGACTGGCTTGGCCGTGCGGTTGTAAAGCACCGCGGGATGACGGCGGTATTGAATCTGTTCGCCGATCTCTGCTTCAGGCTGCGGCGCCCGCCCCCAAGCCACGGGCACGTGGTTCCGCTCGACCGCCGACAGCAACCGGCACACCATCCAAGCCCGCGTCTCCGTATCTCCGCTAACCGTCGTCACCCCGCGCAACTCCAACTCCGGACTCGCCAAAACCAGCGCCAAAGCGAATGGATCGTCGATGTAACTCCCAATGTCGGTGTCGACGATTATGGGGATTCGCTCTGCCACGTCAGCGGCTGCAGCGTGCACTGGCGCGAGCGCGTGGATCAGCGGGAGTAACATGAACAACGACAGGTTCCAAGTGAAGCTCATGTTGGAATTCTCGTTGGATCGATTGACATTCAAAAAACCGAAGAGTAAGCGAACATGTCGTAGAGCGTGTGTGTCCCGGCGGCGATGCCGAAGCCGCGGTATAGGAAAAGCAGCGCGAAGAACACGCCCGCGAGAAAGCGGAACACAAAGCTGAACCATGCAAATGGATCGCCGGCCGCGGTGAACATTTGGTAGTGAGCCGCAGAGAACACGAGACTGGTCAGAATCACCGCCGTCACGATACTCAGCCGCTGCGAACCGCCCGCCAATCGCACGCCCGCGGCTACGGTCGGCAACAGCATCAACCGAAACAGTAGCTCTTCGTAGATGCCGGCGCCGACGTATCCGACAACGTGCCCAGCCAAACCCGTGGTGTTTGTCGACTCGTCTGTCGCTTCCGTAGCCGTCGAAACGTCGAACCCATTTGTAGCAAACAGCGACGCCTGCACGCGTGCCACGGCCAACAACAAGATGCCGAACACCAGTGACTCGATCAGCATCGGTCCAAGCACGCTGCCGCGGCAGCTCCACCGTTGCCGTGTCGTATAATGCCACGCCAATAGAATGCCCGTGGTGAGAATGGGCAGCAGAAAGTATTGCCCGAAGCCGATCAGTTCCAGCGATTGACGCAGCCACACGTCGGCCCCGTTGCGCATGGCTTCCGGCCCCAGCAGCAACACGCCCGCTTCGTACACCACTAGCATCGGCGCAACGAACAGCAGGCTGACCAGCGGCCGGGTCGATTCCATCCAATAATCGGCCTCAGCAGCGGCCGACGCGGTTTCAGCGTTCTTGCGAGCCATCGTCCGTGTGCGGCAAGGTAGAGGTCACTGTCGCCGCTCAATCGCGGCTCGTGTGTTACTGTCTTCGGACTACCGTGCACCCGCGCTTGAGCATCGAACCGTAGGACGGATTGCCAATCCGTCCATTACACGAGAATGTGGAGGCAAGTCGTTTAACCCGTAGCCGAAGGCGAGGGAGACCTCGACGATGGCTGAGCACGCGGCGCCCGAGTCCCTCGCCTACGGCTACGGGTTAAACGAAAGCCTCACAGCACGTGCAAGCGTTAGAATTCGCCGAAACTGCCTCGGCCGACGGTTGTTCGAATAACGCTGGATTACCGATCGATCAGTCCCGGTACGATGGCGTTGGTCGGTTGCCGCACCGTGTTGTCGTGGCTCAGGATCATGGACTCGCCGACAAAGTAGCTGTTGAAGTCGGCCACGATCAGGTTGTAGGTCTCCTCGTCGCTGCCCATTTCGACCAGACTGACTCGGACCGGCCCATTGACGCCGTGCAGTTCCATGCCCGATTTCACGTAGCGAGCTCGCATCCAGCCTTCGCCGGAGACCCAGAACAGATGGCCGCCACTGGTTTCGATCACGTCGCTCACGGCGTTGATTTTGACCAGCGTTCCTTTCGGTCGGACGGTGGTTTGCAAGACCGGCTTGTAGGCCAACTCGCCTGTGTCCGGGTTCTGCGACAGCACGAGATCGCCGACCTGAATCTTCTCAATCGCCAGCGGCCCGGTGGACGTCCACACCAGCGTGCCGGCCGCCAGGCAATCTTTCGGCAACTGCATCGACGAAATTCCCGCCGCGGTCGCCAGTGTCACGCGATCCGTGACCGTAACCTGCTCGGTCTGATGCACGGTCTTGGTTTGCTTTTGGCCTTCAATGAACACTTCGTTGCGGTCGTTCCACCATTGCCACCAGCTTTGCGGATCGGCCGACAAGCTTTGGCTCGTGGCGACGCCCAACGCCGAGGCGATGCGCTCGTTCAACTGCTTCGTGCGCATGTTCTGTTCTTGGGCCGACAGTTCGCGGAAGCGTGCCGTGTTGTCCGCGCTGGCGATGGTTTGAGCCAGCGTTTCGGCGCCGTCGCCGCCCGGCTGTGCGGCTCGTTGGAATGCCGTATCCAACACAAGCTGTTCGCGCTGCTGCTGACCTTCGCGGACAAATGCGTGCCGGTACAGCAGGCGGCCGTCGGGTGTGCGAAACAAACCGGAGCGGGTGACCAGCGGCGTGTACATCGCCGACAGCAGTGTCGGCACGTAATCATCCTGCGGGCGCGATTTTAGTTTCATCGCCGCCGCCAGACGCACGTTTTCCCACGGCGAGAGCGCCGCGATGCGGGCCAGCGATTCCGCGGCTTGATGGTCCGGCATGTTGGCCAGCGTTTCGACAACTAGCTGAGCTGAGCGTTCGCTTTCGTTGGCCAACAGTTGTTCGATCGCCGGGATCGCCGTCACGTCGCGGATTTCCAAGATCTTCGCTTCGGCCGCTTTGCGGCGCAGCTCGCTGGACTGTTGCAACTGCTGCAAAATGATCTCAATCTTCGGTCGCCAGGCATCTAAATTCTTTCGGTCGTCGGCTCGCTGAGCGGCGGCTTGCACCAGATCGGCCTCAGTCAACCAATCGCCGTTCACGCGGCGGAACCCCAGCCGGCGCCGCGCATCGGGCTGGTCCGAATTGATGCTTAGCACGCGCGTCAGATGCGCCCGCTCTTGCTCGGCCAGTCCGCGCTTCGCACACCAATCGGCAAGCGCCAACTGCCCTTCAACTGTGTCGGCATAATCGCCGCGGATTTTTTGATACGCCACGAGCCGCGGGTCCTGCGCGGCCGCTGCCGGCAAGTCCTCGGCCTTGATCCATTTGTTTTGATAGCGGACGAAACCGCGATGCCACATGGCCGGCTCGAATTCGGGCAGTTGCTGGAGCGCCGCGTCGAGCAATTGGCCGCGCGCGCCGGCCTGTCCGTAGATTTCGCGGTGCAGCGCCTCTTTCACAAGCTGCTCGGCCGCCTTTGTCTTTTCCGCCTTCGTGGCCGCCGCTAGCCAACCGCTGCTGACCGTCATCGCGGCACATACGCCTAACACGACTCGGCAACCCCAAGCCCACGCACGACCGGCATTCAGCTTCGACATGACCTCTTCCCCTTGTATCAACAGTTGTAGATTCAGTGACTTGAACAAACGACCGACAGACCACAGCGCAATCCGCCCGCCAATCTGCCATCCTATTTACGGCTCGGCCAAGTTGCAAATATTTTTCTTGGAAAGAGTGCGCCAGCAGGGATTTCTGGCCAGACCAGCAGCTTGGCTCTCCGGAGCCGGGCGCGAAAACCCGCGAATTACTCGGCTCTGCGAGCCAAGCCACAGAAAAGCGCTGCATCAAAAGTTGCGAGTCAGTCTAGTGCACTGTCAGCCGTGCATTGATGGGTAGCCGAAGTCGCCAGACTTTGGCCGGATCTTGGGAAAACCAAACTCTGGCGAGTTCGGCTACATCCATCAGTCGACAGTTGACGGAGCACTAGTGTGAGCCGCATCGACCTTCCAAGTTGTTTCGCAGCCAGAGGTTAACGCCCAACTTCGGCCGTCCCCGATCCTATCCGGCTGGCTCACGAAGTTGTCGAATTTCGCGGCGCATGCGGCGATAGGAGCCGGCGTATTCGAGCAACTGAAATCCGTTGCGCCAGTGCCACAACATGCTCGAATCATTGCCCGAAAGAAACGTCGTCGATAGGTCCGAGTATCCAAGCTTGAGCAATTGCGCCGTGGCATTGGAGAGCAGTGCCGTGCCGACACCGTGGCCAGCGACCATTGGTGCAACGAAGATCCACGTTAGGTGCGGGCGACCGAGTCTCTTCTCAACGGCATCGGCAGGCGGCGGCTGCTTCCAGCGACAGCCGCCCCAGTCGGACGGATCCTTGTCGGGCACGAGCGTGATCAGGATCGCACCGAGCGTGTGACTTTCGTCTTCTGCATCGACAGCGACGAAGCAGGCGCTTTCAATCAGCGGCCCGTCACCGCCCGTGCGAGTTTTCTCCAGGCACTCGCGCGCGGCCTGCAGACGCGCTTCGTCTTCCATGCTCGAAAACGGCGAGACGCGCCAAAACGCCGCCGAGAACGACTTCGCGAGGCCGTCCCAGTCCTCGGTGCCCAGCGGCCGGACCGCGATATCCCACTGCGCATCCACTTCGACCACGGGCTCGCCGGGCTGCAAACTCAGCAGTGCTCGATAGAATTTCGGCCGCGGCGAAAGCCACGCCTTGCCGTCGAAATATTCATACTTATACGCGGCATTTCGCGGAAGCTGATGAAACTGCTCCCAACTTATCTGCAATTCCACGTGAGGAAACCACTCGTCGCGCATGAGGCCACCTACTGTTGTTGCGGTCGTTTCGTTTACTCCTGCATTTCAACAACCGTTATCTGATTCGCATCGGCGATTGCAAATCTGCGGTGGATGAAATCCAAGGCCAAGGGCGGAACCGCGTCGTGATGCCAGATGATGCTGCAGTTCTGTTTGCCGCTATTTAGTTCGGGCCATCGATGCACAATGGTACCCGTTCCCAGGTCGATCAGTTTTGGATGATCACGGCGTAGCGCCCGGAAGGCGACTGGGCGGCCGCGTCGAATCGGTACGACCAACCGATACACGGATCATTCACGGTACCGTCAAGGCGGTACTCAATTCCGCCCGCGACCCAGTCAACCAATGAGTCGCCGCGCCAGCACCACGACCTGATTTGGTGTTTCACAGGGACAACGGTCTGGCGAAAATTTACATTCATTTCGACCAGATGCGGCTGGTGACGGCGAGCCAGACGTCGCCGCATTCCTTCAACTCGGCGTCGAACAGGTTTTCCAATGCAACGCGCTCTTGCGGCGTGGGTGGGCGGTAGTCGATTTCGACTAATTGCACGGCGGGGATTTGGATGTCTTCGCCTGAAACGGAGTAATAGATACAGAAGTGAGCCTCGCGGTCGTCGGCCGTGGGCCACCAATAGTCCAACTCTTCGGCGCCGGCCGACACCGCGCGGTCGATGCGCTGGTCGGAACTGAGCAGCGCGGCACGAGCCTCGGCCTCGGTCCTAAGCGCGGTCACGAAGTTGGCCGTGCTCTGGGACGACGCGCGACTCTTGCGATGCGGAGGAACCGGTTGGGCACTCATGCTATACCTGTCTGCTTCTCTGTGCTCGATGTTGGCGACAATGTTATCCCGTTTTCTTATCGTTGATGGTTTGGTTGCGGCGGCCGGTTTTGCGTGCCAGAACGGCGGCCAGCGTTTCTCGGCCTGCAGACACCGCTTGTCGCGTTGCCTCGTCGGTCGGATATCGCCGCAGCAACTCGTCCAGCACGACGTCTACGTGTGATCGCGCGTCGATTCGCAGTTCCTGGCGATGCCACGCACCGGGAGCGCTGCGAGCCGCATCGGCCAGCCGCTCGCGCAGGCAAACGTCCGCCCAAGCGATTGCGAAGTCGGGAATGTGGTCGATTGGCACGTCGTCGTATTGGCTGATCCAGCGGCGAATCTGCGCGATCTCCTCCGTGGGCCTGTCCGTGGCGTGGAAGTATTCGAAGATGCGGCCGACCCGTTCGGCCACCAGATCGCAGCCGGCGTGCAAAAAATACTCTCCGCCGGATTCGGTCAGCGAGCCGGTCGCTTTCGCGGCCTCGATGAAATCATGTCGTGCAAAGCGGCCGGCCACGCGCAGCAGGCTGCGATCGCGGTCCAGACACTTGGTCGTGGACCCCGCGCGCCTCAGTTCGATCCATCCATCGTGGCGCTCCTCAATCAGCACCCGGTATCGTGACATGATCACAGCCATCTCGCCATTTACTGAACGTGGGAAGAAATTGCCTCTGCCCTAGCGCATTGCCCGCTGAATGACATTAGAATTCACGTGCTAGCACGATGCAAGCATTGCTCGCTCGAACAAGGCAGGAAGTGCATTTCACCAACAATTTGTTGCGGACATTGCGCTCGGTTTGCGCAACCAGTAGGGTCGTTGACGCCTCAGTGTGCGAGGCCGCCGGCCCCTAAAACATAGCTCATCACACGAGGGATTATCGCAATGGCAACGAAGAAGAAAGCGGCCACCAAGTCAGAATCACCGCCCGTCCCGGACGCGACGCCCCAGATGCCGACGATGCCCATGCAGATGCCACAGGGCGGCATGCCGCAGTTCAATCCGATGATGCAGATGATGCAAATGATGCAGATGATGATGGGCGGAGGGATGGGACCGGCAACGATGGACCCGGCGGCCGTGCCCTTCCAAGCGGGCAAGGCCGTGCGCGATGAGGACGCGGGGCTGGACGCCGAAATCATTCGGCCGGCGCTGCTCGAAAATCGCATCAAGCAGCAAGAGGCCGTGCCGCAGGGCTCGGTGCTCGATCTGCTGTGCCTGACCGAAGACGCCGCACACGCGCTGGGCGGAGTTCCCAAAGGCTGCACGATCGCGCTGGCGGGACCGCCCGGCAAAGGGAAGACGCGCACGGTGCTGGCGGGCCTGGCGCGCGTGGCTCAGGCGGGCGCGAAGGTGGCGATGGTTGTGGCCGAAGAGGGTTTTCACAGCGACGGCGCGTCGGGCCGCGATGATCTCTGTTCGCGGATGGTCAAGATCGGCATGGCCGCGACGGGGCTTGATGAACAGGCATTCACCAAGAAGGTGCTCGAAAATGTGTTCGTGCTCGAAAGCCAATATCACAAAGGACAGACGTGGGACGACTTCGTGGCCAAGTACCGCTATTTGATTGAAAGGGAAAACATCTCGTTCGTGGTCATCGATTCGCTAAACATGCTCGACCCCACGAAGAATCGCACGGCCGACAATCTCTCGGCGCTGAAAACCTACAACCATGAAAAAGGTGTGACCTGCATTTGCATCGGCCAAATCCGCGACACCGGCATGCCGGTCGGCGGCGAGGCCCTGCAGCACACGGCCGACGTGGTGTTCTTGATCGAAGAGATGAGCCTGGGATCAAAAGAGATCGCCGAACTGTGGGGCGGCAGCTACCGCGACAAGATCGACGTCATCCGCTCGGTCAAAAGTGTCACAACGCCCACTTTCCCACATCCCATTCGCTTGGATCGCGACGCCGCGTCCGGCGTGCTGATCGTGCACGAATCGCAACCGGCGTCGTACGCGGTGTTGGCGGCGAAATAAAAGTGGCTAGTCCTTCGTCCTTCGTCCTTCGTCCTTCGTCCTTCGTCCTTCGTACTTTGTCCTTCGTACTCGATTTCATCGGCCGCGTTTTGGTACCGTCACCATGAAAATCCTCAGCACCGACGACGTTCGCCAATGGTATGCTCAGGCGGGCGAGCTGTCGGAAATCACGCGCTCGATAGGTTACAAGCGGCCGGACAGTGAGTATCTGGAGCTGCAGTTGGGCGTGCCGTTTCATCTGCGGTTCGTCGTACAGAAACTGTCCGAGGAACAGGGCGACTCGCTGCCGTCCAATGCATTGGATTCGATTCCGTTTTACAGCTTGTGCCGCGGGCTGTTCTTGCCGCTGTCGTTCTTGGAGCCCGAGCGCGTGGCTCAGATTTTCGGGCTCGCCGCTGACGCGCCGCCCGATGCCGCGGGACGCGAGCAATTGCTGGCCGAGTTCTTCGACAAAGAAATCGGCCTGACAATGGTTGAGAAACTGGGCTGCGTGTTGGGCGACCCGTTTCTGGGACGGCGCAGCACTTTGCGCCGCGACAGCCTGCTGCGGCTGCTGCTGTCGGTGCAGATGAAATCTCGCAGCGAACTGCTCGACCGACTCACTCAGGTTGGTGACGTGGCGATCCTGTTCGCCGAGAGCCGACCGAACTTGCGCGGCGACCCGCCGCTGACCGCCGCCGAAGTGCTGCGGCTGCTGCGCTTTCTGCCTGACCAGCGTCTGACGACGAAGTTCGAGTTGCTGCGGTCGCTGTGGAATCGCAGCGGCAAGTTGGAAGCGTACTTTCTGGCAAAGCTGCTGTTGCGCAAGGCGGGCTTCGGATTCGATTATCAGGGACCGCTGTTAGCCCGCGTGTTCGCCCAGAAGTTCGCCGCACCGGAAGAGCAAGTGGCGCACGCCATGGCGCTGACCGATCCGTTCAACGTGGCCCGCGTGTTGGCGGAGGAAGGCACCGCCGGCTTGCGGGCCATTCAGTTACAGCCGCTGGTCCCCGTGCGGCCGGCCTTGGCGGGTGGTGTGACCGATGACTTGGAAAAATTCCCTGTGTGGGTCGAGCGCAAGTACGACGGGATTCGCTTCATGCTGCACAAGTCGACGGACCAGCAGGGTTCGATCCTGTGCGGCGCGTACACGCGTACGCGCGGCGATTGGTTGGAGCAAGTGCCGGGGCTGGATGCGACGATCAAAATGATGCCCGCTCAGACGGCGATCGTGGACGGCGAACTGTTCGGCACGGTGCTGGACTTGGACGGCGTCCGCCCGGCTTCGGTGTACGAAGTGTACGCGGCATTGCAAGGCGAACCGGCTCGCGCCGTCAATCTCAAATTCGCAGCGTTCGATCTGATCTATCTGAACGGCCGCGATCTGACGTCGCGGCCGCTGAGCGAGCGGCGGCAATGGCTCGCATCGCTGGTCACGCCGCTGGCCGCCGCGCCGTTGCCGATCCCGATTTCGCTGTCCGAAGGTCAACTGGCCAACAACAAAGACGACGTGAACCGGCTGTACCATCATTTCCGCGCGCAGGGCTACGAAGGCATCATCACCAAGGATCTCAACGGGCCGTACTGCCTGGCCACGCGCGACCCAAGCTGGATGAAGCGCAAGCCGCAGATCACGTTGGACCTGGTGTTGCTCGGCGCCACTTACGCCGTGACCACCAAGCAGCAAGCCGGCCTGTTCGGTTCCTACGTAATCGGGGCGTGGCGTGCGGACGGCACCTTTGAAGACGTGGGCGACGTGGCCGGCGTCGATCGCGAGCGCGACGCCGAAATCCAGCGCGAGATTATGCGCGACGGCCTGTTAACCGGCCGCCGCATCGAACGCCCCAGCGCCAGCGGCACGCGCCCGGGCGTCGAACTCCGCCCGTCCATCGTGGTCACGGTCAAATTCGAAGGCATCGTGCGCGACGACGTCACCAAACGCCTCAGCCTCCGCGACCCCAAAATCGCCATGATCCGCTCCGACAAATCCGCCCACGAAGCCGACCGCCTCGACGCACTGCAAGAAATCTACCTGCGCCAGCGCGTGGGATAATGGCGCATGACTTGAAACATAGAATCAAGCCGCATCGTCTTCGCCGCGGATTTGCTTGTAAACGTTGCGCCGCAGATGATCGGTTACCAACTTCTGAAAATCGGCATCATTCAGAAACTTGGCTGTAAGCTCCTCGTTCCTTTCCATCCGGTCGATGACGAGACCTTCGAGCGCCTTGTCGAAAACGTAACGGAAGGCGTCGATCGTGTTGGCCAGAGCCGCTTGGCGCAGCTCGGCGTCCTCGGCGGCCTCTTCCTGAATCTGGTCGAAGAACAATTGGTCGGCCGCTGTGAAGTCCGTGCCGAGTTTCTCGTTCAACAGATCGATCAGCCGCGACAGCTCGATGTCGGCGCCGCGATCCATCCCCGTGCCAACCTCCGTCGGGCCGGCCAACTCGCCGGGCTGTCCGGCTTCCAATTCGATTCGATCCTGGCTGATTTTTTGCAGACGGTAATACTGCAAGGTCACGTCGTCGTCGAAGTTGTAGACCGGCCCAGTGCGCCGCGGCAGGCGGCGCGTGAAGAATCGCAAATACGTGTACAGCCGCTCGTGGTCCGAATCGCCGTAGGGGATGATCTGCGACAGGAACGAGTACAGATTACGGAAGGTGTTGACCTGCGAGCGAAATTCGTCCTGGGCTTCCTCGTCGAGGAGTTTAAAACGGCCGACTGCCGGATCGACAAACGCATACAGCTTGGCGTGATCGCCGCTGCGTTGTTTTGGCGTCGCTTGGAAAAATGCCGAGCAGAGTTTTTCAACCTCTTCGCGCCAAATGATCTGCCGGTCCATGATCTTGTCGAACAGTTCGTTAAGCTGCGCCGCATCGGCACGTTCGCCGACGTCCGTCTGTTCGTAGTAAGGTTGAAACGCCGCGTAAACTTCCTCGCGCTGATCCCAGAAGTCGAGCACAAACGTATCCTCTTTTCCCGCCGCTGTGCGATTCAGCCGCGACAGCGTTTGCACGGCTTGAATCCCTGCCAGCCGTTTATCGACGTACATCGTGTGCAGCAGCGGCTGGTCGAAACCGGTTTGATACTTCTCGGCGACGATCAACACGTGATAATCGGGGCTGGAAAACCGCTCGGGCAACTCTTTCTCGCGGATCGGTTTGCCGGTCCGCACATTGGTGTTCATCTCCGGTTCAGTGAAGCTCACACCGGCAACGTCGGGGTCTTCGACAGTTCCTGAAAAGGCGACCAGCGTGCGGATGTCGTTGTAGCCCTTTTCGGCAATCTGGCGGTCGAATTCCTGTTTGTAGCGGACCGCGTGCAGCCGCGAACTGGTGACCACCATCGCCTTGGCCTTGCCGCCGATCTTGTGCCGGGTGTGTGTGCGAAAGTGTTCCAGCATCACTTCCGTCTTCTGCGCGATGTTGTGCGGGTGCAGACTCATGAAGCGGGCCAGCGCCCTGGCCGCCTTGCGTTTTTCCACATGCGGATCGTCTTCGCTGGCTTTCAACAGACGGTAGAAGGTTTTGTACGTTGTGTAGTTTTTCAGCACGTCCAAAATGAAACCTTCTTCGATCGCTTGCCGCATGCTGTACAGGTGAAACGCCTGCGGTTTGCCGTCTGCTCCCGGCTGGCCGAAAACCTCCAGCGTTTTGTATTTGGGCGTGGCGGTGAAGGCAAAGAAGCTCAGGTTCGGCTGCCGGCCCCGCTTGGCCATCGTGCGCAGGATTTCTTCCTCGTAGTCGGGCAAGTCTTGTCCTTCGGCTTCGTGCGCGGCGTGTTCTCTGATGTACGCCGCGGCCAGCACGCCTTTCAGTTCCGTGGCCGTCTCGCCCGACTGTGAACTGTGGGCTTCATCCACAATCACCGCATAGCGGCGGCCCGGCAAGTCGCTGACCTTCTCGGTGACAAACGGAAACTTCTGCACCGTCGTGATGATGATCGGCGTGCCGGCCTTCAGGGCATTGGCTAGTTGCTGCGAATCTTCGTCGATCTTCTCGACGACGCCCTGTTTGTGCTCGAACTGATAGATCGTGTTTTGCAACTGCTGGTCCAGCACGACGCGGTCGGTGATCACGACGACGCTCTGAAATACCTTTTCATCGGCGTCATTGTGCAGGCTGGCCAAGCGATGAGCCAGCCAGCCGATCGAGTTGCTCTTGCCGCTGCCGGCCGAATGCTGGATCAGATAGTTCTTGCCGGCCCCCGCGCGGCGCGCGTCCGCTTCCAACTTGCGCACGCAATCAAGCTGGTGATAGCGCGGAAAGACCAGCGATTCCTTGCGGACGTTCGCGCCGCCGATTTGCTTGTCATCGACTTGCAAGTGAACGAAGCGGGCCAGGATGTCCAGCCACGAATCGCGCTGCCACACTTCTTCCCACAGGTACGACGTTTTGTATTTGCTCGGGTCCGTTACCGGCGGGTTGCCGGCCGCGGTGCCGTCGCCTCTGTTGAACGGCAGGAAGTGTGTGTGCTTGCCGTCCAACTTCGTGGTCATGTAGACCTCGTCGGGATCGACGGCAAAGTGGACCAGCGCACGCTTCTTGAACTCAAAAATCTTCTCGCGCGGATCGCGGTCGTGCATGTACTGCGATTTGGCATGCGCGACGTTCTGTCGGCTGAGCGGGTTCTTCAATTCCGCCGTGGCCACCGGGATACCGTTCAGGCTGAGCACCAGATCGAGCGACTTGTTCGGCTCGCGCACGCTGTAATGCAATTGCCGAGTGATCGTCAGCCGATTGGCCGCGTACAGCCGTGCCGATTCCGGATTCATGCCGTGCGCCGGCGCGAAATACGCGGCCTGAATCCGCTTGCCAAAGCATTTGAAGCCATGCCGCAGCACCGCCAGCGAACCGCCCGCAGCATCGAGCGCCTTGCACAAGTCAGCCAGCAACACGTCGGACATCTGCGTGCCATGCAAAACTTCCAGCGCCTGCCACGTATCGGGCTGAGTATCGCGAACGAACCACAAGAACTGCAGCGAATCAATCGCCCGCTCGGCGTCAAAACTCTGCGGATCGCCTTTCTCGTATCCCGCGCCGTTCAGCAAATGCTGCTCGATCGCCTCTTCAAATCGTTGTTCGGTGTGCATCCGCGCGCGGCCATTTCGCTGACGTTTGCCGCCGAGTTGCACTGCAGTGGTGGTTTCTCTCACAGACAGCACGTTTGAAGGCGACTCGGGACCGCTTTGGCTGCCATTGGATTCAAGGAATTCATTCTCATAAGGCAGTAGTGCCAGGTCGAGAGAATCGCATGGAATGCGTTCTACGTCCGTCGCACCAGTCCGGCGGTCCGTTGTGAGTTGCACGACAACTTGGTCTTCCGCCTGCTGAAACGCGGTCCTTAAATCGAGCTTTCGCTGTTCCAAATCGCGCAGCCGTTGCCGGGAAAGCCGAAGCTGCAGCCATTGTGACCGATCTCCCACGTCGTCTACCCACAGCATCAAACAGAGCCGGTTGTGTGCGTCTTGTGCGGTGAATAAGCGCGGCCCGTCGCAAAAGTCGTAAACTTTTTCGATTCTGAGTTCTGCCGGAATGGAGTTTTCTGTCGTCGCCATCGAAACGCTACTCCTGCGGGCCGCGGAAGACTTGGAAGAAAGTCCAAGGCTCAACGTCCCGCGCCACCCACCATGTCGTGTGTGACTGCTGGTTACGGCTCGGGCTGGGCTGTGTTTGTCCGTGTTCCGGCCGCAGTTGCCCGCGAGCCACGCTGCGCCGCCGGTATCCTTTCAGCCGCCGCCGCATCCGCTCGATGTCCTGTTCATCCCGAAACACCGACAAGCCGGCCGCTTGGCAAGGCCGAGCCGCCGTACGCTGCGGGTCCAATAACAACATCGGCACACAATCCGCTTGGCTTGGCGGCGCGTTCTCGACAAATCGCATGACTAACCCGTCTGCCGGCTCCGCCTCGGCCGGCGGACAATTCGGCGGAAAGTAATCCGGGTACTGCATGGCTCTGCCTTCCATTCTACTGGTTTAGCGGCCTGTATTCATCAGCAATGATTGTGCGCCGAATGTTTTTACGCCGAAGGCGTTAGACCCCGATAGCCCAGGGCAACGCCCTGGGGAAACGGGCCGGCCCACCCGACATTCAAGGCCCAACGGGCCGCAACCCAATCGCCAATTACCCTCAATCCCAAACATACCGTTCATCGAATTCCATCTCCTGCCGCGTCAACAACACGCGGAATTCCTCCTGGAACGTGCGGGTGCGATGGTGCTCTTCCTGGTTCGTGATGTATTTCTTGACCCGTGGCGAGTTGGATTGACTGACCGAAAACACGCCGTAGCCGTTTTGCCAATGAAAGTCGCAAAGTTGCCGCCCTTCCTCTTTGATTCGCGCGGAAGAACTCTTTTTCACTTCCTCAACCAGCTTGGCGATCGAAATCGTACGATGCAGGTTGCACAGGATATGCGCGTGGTCTTCGACAACACCCACGATCAACGAAGGACATTCCAGGTTTCGCAGTGTGCCGACCAAATAGCCGGTCATCACGTCGCGCAATTCCGGTGTGTTCAAAAACGGTTGACGATGTTTGGTGCTGAACACCAGGTGAAGCAAAACGTTTGCCAAGGATTGAGGCATGGGCGTTCTCCGCGATTGAGGGATGTTGGATGTAATTTGGCGGTGGACGATGATCCATCATACAAAGTTGCGATGCGTTTGGCGTATGTGCCCAACGGGCACAAACCCGATAGCCCAGGGCAACGCCCTGGGGAGGCAGGCGAACCAAGATCATCCGAAGCCCCAACGGGGCGCGACCCGTTGCGTACCGTTGATGTGGCGTTCGGTATTACGGATCAGGGTCGCGGCCCGTTGGGCCTTGTCTGAATTCGGGCGTTGCCCGTTCCCCCAGGGCGTTGCCCTGGGCTATCGGGTGCGACGCCGTTGGCGTCGAGGCGGCCGCGCCGCGGACGTCGATCTTGCCCGTCACCGCCGCCGAGATCAACGCCGTGCGATATTCGCGAAGTCGCTCGATGGCGAGGGTGACTTTGGCGATTAAGGCATCCAACTTGGCCGTACCGGTTTCCACATAGTTCACGATCTCGGTTTGCTCATTTCATCCGAGGCGCGGCCAGGCCGGCTG
>JBGTKH010000321.1:0-17126 GCA_041744735.1 Pirellulaceae bacterium
GCCCCCGGATGCCTGTTTTGCTGGGGGCTCGAAGACTCGACCCCAGCCACCCAACCCGAACTCTAAACTGTGACAATGCACTAGCGGGCACTGATCGGGAAAAATCGGCTATTGGACGTATGGGTGCGGCCAATTTCGGCATGGGACAGATTCGGGGAAATTGCTAAGTTGATGCCGTTTGGTCAACTTCGTTTCCCGCGATGGTTCGCATTCCATGTCGTTCTCGTCGAGCGTGCTGAATCGATTGGGCGAATTGAATCGGTCGCGCGGTGTGCGTACGGACGAGGTGCGCGGGCCAGTTGCCGGGGATAGAGGACGCAGCAGACCGCTCGTGGAACGAGAGGGCGATAAGCCAGAGACGTCCGCCTTGCCGGCGGGTGTCGAGTGTGAGACCGATAGCGGCCTGCATTGGCTGGTCGAGACGCCGTTGGAGGCTCTGTGGCGCGACGGCCGGCGGTACGTTGAGCGTGCGCGGCCGTCATTTCAGCAGGCGGCGGGCGACGCGAATCTGCACCGCGACTTGCGCGGACTGGTTGAACATTTTCCCCGTCGCCTCTTGCTGCTGGACTTAGAGACCTGCGGCTTCGCGGGGTCGATGATCTTTCTCGTGGGCCTGCTGCACGAGCGCAACGGTCAGTTGCTGCTGTCGCAACTGCTGGCTCGTAATTACGCCGAAGAGCGGCCGGTGCTGGAATCGCTGTGGCAGATTGTTGAGGGCAAGCAGGTTTTGATCACGTTCAACGGCAAGAGTTTCGATTGGCCGATGGTGCAGGACCGCAGCACGCTGCATCACTTGCGGCGCGAACAGGCGCCGACGGAAATGACGCACTGCGACTTGCTGCATCACGCGCGTCGCCGATGGAAACAACAGTTGCCCAATTGCAAGCTGCAGACGCTCGAACGTTACGTCTGCGGGCGGCGGCGAGTCGCAGACATCGCCGGGCAGGACATTCCTCAGGCGTATCATAACTTCGTCCGCAGCGGCGATGCGTGGCAGATGCGATCGATCCTGCATCACAACGCGCTGGATCTCGTCACGCTGCTGCAGCTTTCGCTGTGTCTCTTCGATCAAGATAGCATTTAACCGCGGTTCAACGATCTCAACGCCGCGCCTGCTCGATGATCTCTACGTCCACGTGCTGATACGTCTCGCCGCTGCAGGGACAAAGTTCCAGCCGGTAGCGCAGTTCACCTCGCATTTTCTCGATGGCTACTTCGCGCGAGTCGGCTGTGACCTGCAATTCGCCGACGTCTCTGCCCGTGTGATAGATCGTCCAGCGTCCGCCCTCGACGCGCGAAATCGTGCATGGGAACTTCATGATTCTGACTCCCGCTGACTGAACTCGAGGATACACCAACGCGGCTCGGTTTGACATCCGTTGTAGCGGCGCGGTAAGTTGCCGTCGTCTCGTTTGCTTACCCGAGAATCGCCGTGAGCCACTCCGAACCGTACAGGCCGCCGGAAACACCTGCTCCGAGCAAGTCAGCACCGGACGATCCGCGCCCGGCCGCACGCAACCAACCCTTGGCGATCATTTGGGCGGTCGCCGTCGCATTGCTCGGCGGCTATGTGTGCGGCTTGGCGATCAGCCAATTCGGAACGCTAGGCAGCGCGTCGCTGTGGGCGTTGGGCGTGCTTGCCGGATTTGCTGGCCGCAAGATACTCACCGCGCCGAGCCGACCGATCGCTTGGACTCTGGCGGTCGCCTGCGTGCCGGCGCTGGTCATTGCCGAAGTTTGCTGGATTCATTGGAACACGCGACAGGGCGCGGCGAGTTGGTGGATTGCGCTTATGCTGTTTCCAACCTTTCTCACCGAGTACAAGTTAGATGCGGCGATCGCCGCGGTGTTCACGCTCTTCGGTGCGCTGGCCGCGTTTCGTCAAACGGCATATCGGTACCGGCTCGTGGCTGTTGTTGAAGAGTAGCTGTCGCTCGGCTGGCAGACTGGGCTATCCCGATATCGCAGGCGCGTGCTAAAACTTGGCCCAATAGTTCAACAGTTCGAAACGGAGCAAGGAGTACGACAATGCGGACGACAATAGCTCGCGCGGTGCGGACCGTGTCAACGATGATCGTCATGGCAGCGCTTGTGATCGCCAACGGTTGTGGCGGCGAGCCGGAGCCGTTGCCCGGTGTTAGCGTTAGCAAAGACGGCGCGTCAGATCACGGCCACGATCATGCCCATCCGGCGCACGGACCTAACGGCGGACATTTGGTCGAACTGGGCGATGAAGAATATCACGCTGAATGGTTGCACGACGACGCGACCGGCACTGTCACGGTGATCATCTTAGACGGACAGGTCAAAGACGAAGTCGGAATCGAAGCCGAAAGTCTGACGATCAACGTGGCTATCGAAGGCCAATCGCCGCAGACTTACGAATTGCCGGCCGTCAATCGCAGCAGCGACGATCCGCCCAAAGCCACGCGTTTTGAACTGTCCAGCGAAAAACTGCTCACCGCGCTTCAAATCGGCACCGGCGTGCACGCCACGCTGAGCGTCGACATCGCCGGCAAGCAATACGTGGGCAAGATCGAACACCATCATCATTAATCGCTCCCTCGCAGTAGGACGGATTGCCAATCCGTCCGTCGCCCGTCGAACTTGTCGCAGGCTTTACCTCGCGTCGCTCGACCTTTCGCGGCGTAGGTAAATGAACGACTTTCCCAACCGTCCGCCGTAGTTGCCGGCGGAGATCGTCAGTAGTCCGGGGGTGGAGACGCTGGCGGCGATGGCGGCTTGGGTGGCGGCGGCGACGGTTTCCAGGTCGCGGCCGTTGATGATGATTTCCATGATCGACGTCACGCCGTCGGGGACGCGGGATTGGCTGCCCAGCTTTTCCTTGAGTATATGGCAGTACTCGGCGTAGGTGCTGGCGATCAGAAACTTGTAGCGGCTGCCGGCTTTCGAGGCGCTGGCGGCGACTCCACCGGGGAACGTGGTGATCGTGCCGGGCGTGTCGTCGACCGCCGCGGCGGCTCGCACCGCCGCGTCGATCGCGGCGTCTTCGGTGGCTCCCAGAAACCACAGATTGCCGCCCATAATGCCGTCGCGGAAACCGAAGCGGCGGTCCAGCGTGAACTCACCTCCCATCGTCGGAATCACCCACACGCGTCGCCGGTGCCGCGTGTCGCGGAACTGATGGCCGTCGCCGAAGAAGGCGATTTTCCGGCCCAGTTTGAAATACGGGTCGTTGTCCAGCAAGTTAAAGCAGGCGGCGGTCGGGCAGGTGAGCACGTTCTGACTGATGCGCGTGAGCAGCGCACGTTCGAGCCGTTGCTGGCGATCTTTGAAGAACCGCGGCACGTGGAATTGGACGACGACGCCAGGGCGGCCGTCGGGCGTCGTCACTGACTCGTCGCCGCCGGACTCGACAAACCGGTCGATGCCCGCTTCACAGTCGCACATGATGGTGCTGGACGCATTGCCCGTCGCCGCGCGGGCTGCATGCTCAAGCCACGTGCGATCACGGGCCGTGATCAGCACCTCGGCATAGATGCTGCGAAAGGCTTCGGCGTAGGTGTCGTCGATTGTGGCCGGCACGGAATGTGAGGAAGTGATGGGAGGAAGGGGATTTATGGGACGTATGAGGAGCGGTCCTTTTTGGCGGCCGCGGCCTTGATAGACCGCGGTTTCCGTGATCACTTTGTCCATGAACACGTCGTGGTCTTGCGTGGGGACCTCGTCGAACATTTGGCACTCGAAGGCCAGTGCGATTAGCGGGGTGTCGGGGCGGGCGTGCTCTAGCAGCTTGTCGTAGTAGCCTTTGCCGTGCCCTGAGCGGCCGCCGCGGCGGTCGAAGGCGACGCCGGGGACCATGATCAGGTCGAGCTGCTCGACATCCACTCGCTTGTCGGCACGCGACCGCAGTTCCGTTTTCGGTTCCAGGATCTTGTACATGCCGGTTTCCAATTCGTCCATCGACTCCAGATGGAACAGTTCCAGCAGGCCATCGACACAGTACGGGATCACAATTCGCTTGCCGCTGGCCAGAGCGGCGGGCAACGCGTGCCGCGTGCGGACTTCGGCACGCACGTCGATGTAGAACATCACCGTGCGGGCCGCTTGGAATTCGGGCAGGGCCATGAATTGGTCGACGATCCGGCGGCTGAGTTCGTCCTTGTTCTCCTGAGCCCGTCGGTTGGCGTGGGCCTGCTCGCGGATCTGCTGCTTACGCTGCTGCGATTCGGTGAGCTGTTGTTGCATCGTGCGGCTCTTTGCTGGGAACGGCTGAAGTTTTTCGTTGGACTGACGACAAGGATAATGGAATCAGTCGCGGGTGAATATTCCCCTTGACTTAGTACGACGGCCCTCCGAGGCGTTTGTAGCGGCCAGTCAACAAGCCACCGACACGGGGTCGGTGGTGAAATGTGGGTAAGGGCAAGGCTTCCGAGCCCGTCGACGCCGCTAAGTCGTTAAACGACGGGCTCGGAGGCGCTCGGAGGGCCGTCCTACTTGGAGGTTTGCAAAATCATGGGGGGCAAAATCATGAAGAGCGTGGTGATGGGATCAGTCCGTGGCGATCGGGAACAGGGGGCGGGCGACTCGGCGGTAGGTTAGTTGGCGGAAGTCGTGCGAGTGGATGGCGCGGGCGTTGATGTTGTAGATCGAGCCGGCCAGTCGCTCGAAGCCAGAGCGAAAATGCACGGCCGACTTGACGGCGATGTACCGCATCGAGCCGCAGTCGATGCCCAGCGAGCGGGCGAAGGCCGGGTCCAGCGGTTGCTCGCGGGCGTTCACCACGACCACCGATACACCGCCGGTTCGCAGCCATGCCGAACGGCCCATATTGCCCGTCAGGCCGGCGTACATCGGGCCGTCGTAGGCGAAGCGGCCGTCGGAAACTGCGACGACGTCGAATTCAGCTTCGACTGGCGGGCCTTGTTGCGGATCGGACTTGCCGCCTACCGCCGCCGAAATGCGGTTGCCGGAGCCGGCGGCGTGAGCTTGCTCGGCAACTTCCGGATCGACGATGTACAGCATCAGTGCGTCTTGTAGGCCCAGTTCGATGAACGTCCGCAGCACTTCGGTCGAATCGCCCGGTGCGCCGCCACCCGTGTTGTCGGCCCCGTCGGCAAGGATAATTGGATAGCGGCCCAGGTTTTCGCCCTCAGCCAAGGCTTCGCGCGCGGTGAGCGGTTGTCGATACCAGCGCTGGCGGTTCTGCCAGACCCAGCCGCCTAGTTCCTCGGCCGTCGATTGTGCCAAAGCCCGGTCGCCGTCGGCCACGACAATCACCGACGCTCCGAGGTCGGGAACATCCGCCCAAGGAAACCCGGTGGACAGTGTGACCGACAAGATGCCCGGCCGGCGTTCGACTTCGTGCACTCGCCGCATCACTTCGTCCATCGGCGGATGAGCGGTTACTTGGCAGGGCGCACTCCACAGCAGCGGCAGTTTATGCAGTGCCATCACCGGCCGGATTTCGCCGCGGATCGTCTGCACAATCAAATCCGCAGCTTCGCGGCCCCGTTCAGCCATGTCTATGTGCGGATAGGTGTCGAAGCCGACGATGGCGTCGGCCACGTCCACACGCCACTGAGTGTGGTTGGCGTGCAAATCCTGGGTCACGACAATCGGCCGGCCGGAGCCGACGACGTCTCTGACCGCCGCGATGAAATCCCCGTCGCCGTCGTCAATTCCCTCAACCACCATCGCACCGTGCAGATCTAACAGCACGCCGTCGATACGGCCCTCGTCCGCTCCCGCCTGCTGCAATCGCACGAGGAATTCGGTTTTCAGGGCCTCGTAGTCCGCTCGCCGGATCACGCCGCCCGGATAAGCGAACGTCCAGAGCAACGGGATCAGCTCGAAACCGTGCTTTTTCGCCCCGTCGATGAATCCGCCAGTACAGATGTTGGCCCCGCCAAACCGATCTATTACCGAACGTCCGCGGAACAGGCCGAAGCCGGATTCAAACTCGCGGAGTGTCGTGGGCGACTTGGCAAAGGTGCTGGATTCGTGGGAAACACCGCCGGCTGCGATTCGCATTTTGGGCTCCTGAGCGGGCCGTTCACGTGCGCCGACCATGTTACCCGAAGAACCTCGGCAGCAACAATCCTGTCAATTTTGGAAGAACGTGTATTGACATAGTTCAAATCCATGATATGAATTTCGCGCAGCTAGCTGCCTTTGGTCGCCGGCCGGCCCCGCGTGGGGTCCGAATAATTGCGACCGTACAATCCGGGTGAATTAAGGAGAACCCTGGAATGACCACTTCTGACTGTGATGTTGCCTCACTTACCGTTAGTAACGACGAGGAGCCTCCCTCGTGTTCTACCCGCAGCACTGATGTTGAACCTCCGGGTAGTCGCCTGCCAATCCTCTCTCACCGCCCCTTCTTTCCCGCCAATTCTCACGGCACCGCCACCGTCTCCCCAAAAACGGATTTTGTCCCCAGGCGGTTTCGCACCTCTCGCCGGCCCGCCAAGACGCCGCAAACGTCGGCCTATCGCCGGGCTTTTTTCCCGAAAGTTTCCGATAAGGAATGGAACGATTGGCGTTGGCAGTCGCGGCACCGAGTTCGCACGCTGGAGCAGCTCGACGCTCAGCTTGTGCTTTCTGACGACGAGCGACAGGCCTTGATCCAGGGCGGCTCGATGCTGCCCGTGGGCATCACGCCGTATTACATGAGTTTGCTATCGCGCGAGGACGCCAGCCAGCCGCTGCGGCGGACCGTGGTGCCAACCACCGGCGAATTCGTGCGCACGCCCGGCGAGGCCGACGATCCGCTGGGCGAAGACGGGCATAGTCCGGTGCCGGGCCTCGTGCATCGGTATCCGGATCGCGTGCTGCTGTTGGCCTTGGATTTCTGCTCGACCTATTGCCGCTATTGCACGCGGTCGCGAGTGGTCGGGCACGGCGAAATCATGCCCAACGAAGCCCGGCTGGAGCAGGCCTTCGAGTACTTGCGGCAGACTCCAGCGGTCCGCGACGTGCTGATTTCCGGCGGCGATCCGCTGGCACTGAGCGAAGACAAGCTGGACTGGATTCTGGGCCGGCTGCGGGCCATCCCGCACATCGAGTTCGTTCGCATCGGTACGAAAATGCCGGCCGTGCTGCCACAGCGGATCACTCCGCAACTCTGCCGAGTTCTGCGGAAATACCATCCACTGTGGATGAGTGTCCATTTCCTGCACCCCGATGAATGCACGCCCGAATCGTATCAGGCGTGCAGCCGGCTGGCCGACGCCGGGATTCCTTTGGGAGCACAAACGGTGCTGCTCAAAGGCGTCAATGACGACGTGGAAACGATGAAGGAGCTGATTCACCGGCTGCTGCTGATGCGAGTCCGCCCGTATTATCTCTATCAGTGCGACCCGATTTCCGGTTCATCGCACTTCCGCACGACGGTCGCCAAAGGGCTGGAGATCATCGAAGGGCTGCGTGGCCATACCACGGGCTACGCCGTGCCGACGTATGTCATCGACGCCCCCGGCGGCGGCGGCAAGATTCCCTTACAACCGGATTATTATCTGGGCCGCGACGGCGATAACGTGCTGTTGCGGAATTACGAAGGGAACGTCTACCGCTATCCCGATCCGGTAACCTGATGTATCAATGGTGTCTGGGAATCCGATGGTTGGATTCCCAGACACCTTCTTTTTTGACACCAGGGGCTCACGACCATGGCAGCGGATGCTGAAGAGTTTCTCTGTGTACGTTGTTCACGTCACATGCAGACGTGTTGTCAAACATGCGAAATCTATACGACGCCGCGAGACGTCGAACGCATCGCCGAGCACACGGGGCGCGAGGATTTCTATGACTATCGTGCTCCCGACAACCCGGATTACTTGGATCACGACGATGACTGTGCGTGGCGCGACAATGTGTTCCGCGCGGATGGTACGCGGCGCGTGTTGAAGCGCGAGCCGAGCGGCGATTGTACTTTTCTCGGCGCGCACGGTTGCACGTTGCCGTTAGATGTTCGGCCGTTGGTTTGCCGGCTCTATCCGTACGACTACGATGAACAGGGCATCAAGCCGACCTTATCCAAAGGTTGTCCGCTGGAGTTACTGCGGCCGGGCCAAGGGTTGATACAGGCGCTGGACATGAACCTGCACGACGCCGAGCGCTGGCACGCGCAGCTTTACGACGAGATCCGTTTGGAGAAAACGACCGATGCGAATCGGCTTGACCTACGACCTGCGCGCTGAGTATCTGGCGGCGGGTTACGGCGAAGAGGAAACCGCCGAGTTCGATCGCCCCGATACGATCGATGCCTTGGAACAGGCCGTGCGTCAGTTGGGGCATGAGCCCAATCGCATCGGCCACGCGCGGCAGTTGATCCAGCGGCTGGCCACCGGCGACGACTGGGATTTGGTGCTGAACATCGCCGAAGGCTTGAATGGCATCGCGCGGGAAGCACAGGTGCCCGCGATTCTGGATGTGTACGAGATTCCGTACACGTTTTCTGATCCACTGATCATGTCGCTCACGCTGCACAAGGGACTGACGAAAGGCGTCGTACGAAACGCGGGGCTGCCGACAGCGGACTACGCGGTGATCGAACAACTGGGCGACGTCGATCGTGTCGATCTGCCGTATCCGCTGTTCGCCAAGCCGGTCGCCGAAGGGACGGGAAAAGGCGTAACGCCCGCTTCCAAGGTCACACGGGCCGAATTACTGCGGCCGGTGTGTGAAGAGTTGCTCGGCCGCTACCGTCAGCCGGTATTAGTCGAGACGTTTCTGCCGGGCCGAGAATTCACGGTCGGCCTGGTCGGCACGAGCGATGATGCGGAAGTGCTCGGCACGCTGGAGATCGTGTTGTTGGAAGGCGCCGAGTCCGAGGTGTACTCGTACGTGAACAAGGAACGCTCCGAGGAGTTGGTCGAGTATCGTTTGGTCCACGCGGATCGCGACGACGAAGTGCGACGCGCGGAAGAGATCGCTCTGCGCGCGTGGCGCGTACTCGGCTGCCGCGATGGAGGCCGAGTCGATTTGCGTTCCGATGCCAAGGGTCGGCCGAACTTCTTGGAAGTCAACCCGCTGGCCGGTTTGCACCCGCACCATTCCGACCTGCCGATTCTGTGCAACCAGTTAGGCATCCCGTATATAACCCTGATCGATCGCATCCTCCGCTCGGCCAGCCAGCGCGTGGTTAAAGCTCGGCGACCGCTTTACAATCCAGCCGCAAGTTTGGCGGCGAGTTGACGCCGTTGCTGCAAATCAAAGGAGTGCAGCAAAATTATGGAGGGCAAAATCATGAGAGCGCATTTCAAAACCGTAGCTGCACTCGCCAGAGTGCGGTTGGAGGCCGAAAAACCCGCGTTCTGGCGAACGCAGCTACGATTGATTTAGATTTGCCCTCCCTGATTTTGCATTCCCCTCCGATCAGCAATGCGCATCGCAATCCTTCATAACGCCGTATCGCCGACAGCGGCCAAAGACGAGCAAGACGTGCTGGTGCAATTGGAGGCTGTCTCGTGCGCGTTGCGAAGTCTCAAGCACGACGTTGTCGCCGTACCGTGCACGCTCGATCTTGAAGCCATGCGGCTGCGACTTAGTGAATTCGCGCCGCACGTCGTCTTTAATCTCGTCGAATCATTGGGTGGATCTGATTCACTGATGCATCTGGCGACGGCGGTGCTCGATGTAATGGGATTGCCATACACGGGTTCTTTGACCGAAGCGGTCTTTCTCACGAATCACAAAGTGCTGGCCAAACAACGCATGCGCGCCGCCGGACTGCCCACGCCGGATTGGGTCACGCATGACGGCCAGTCGTGCTGCGAAGTGAGCGGCAACGTGTCTCGTAAAGCGACGTACATCGTCAAGCTAATTGGCGAGCACGCGTCAGTCGGATTGAGCGACGAATCGATTCTCTACGACGTCGATGAACAGGAACTTCGCCGCCAAATGGCAGCGACCGCAACGCAAGCTGGGCGGCCATGTTTTGCCGAACAGTACATCGACGGACGCGAGTTCAATTTGTCTCTCCTGGACAGCAAAAATGACGTAGTAGTTTTGCCGCCGGCTGAAATCGACTTCTCCGCATTCGCGCCCGGCAAGCCGCGCATCGTGGACTACAAGGCGAAGTGGCACGAAGATTCTGCCGAGTACCAAAACACGCCACGACGCTTCGATTTTCCGGCGAGCGATCGCCCGTTGCTCGACAAGCTCTACTCGCTCGCGCGGGACGGTTGGCGGCTGTTCGGCGTGCGCGGTTATGCCCGCGTTGATTTTCGGGTAGACGCGGACGGCAATCCGTGGATACTAGAGGTCAACGCCAATCCCTGCCTCTCCCCCGACGCCGGCTTTGCCGCCGCACTGGCTCGAGCGGAAGTCGAATATGTGGATGCGATTCAACGGATTGTCACCGCAACAATTTAAGAGGTCGCATTTGGCGATCAGCAATCAGCAATCAGCAATCAGCAATCAGCGATCAGCGATCAGCAATCAGCGATCAGCAATCAGCGATCAGCAATCAGCCGTAGAGTTACCGCACTCAGTACCTTCGTCCTTCGTCCTTCGTCCTTCGTAATTCGTAATTCGTAATTCGTAATTCGTAATTCCCTCCATGTTCCGCATCCGCCAAGTTCACGACAACATCCTGCCCGTCAATCGAGAAGCGATTAAACAGGTACAGGAAATTCTGCGCTCACAGTTCGCCGCCGTGCGCGGCGAAGAGGTCGAGCGACTGGGAGCCAAACTTCAGGCCTCTTCCGTCCAGCCGTTCCGCTACATCCTGCTAGTCGGCGAGAATTCTCGCAGCCGCATATTGGGATTCGCGCTGCTACTGCACGATCCGAAAAACCAGTTCTGCTTTCTCGACTTCATCGCCACGGCCAAGGGGATCATCGGCCGCGGTATTGGCGGCGCGTTGTACGAGCGGGTGCGCGAACAAGCGGCGGCGCTGAAGGCTAAGGGGCTGTTCTTCGAATGCCTGCCGGACAACCCCGACCAGTGCCCAGATCCGAAACTGCTAAAACAAAATGTCGCACGGCTGAAGTTCTACGAGACGTACGGCGCGTTGCCGTTCGTCAACACCGGCTACCAAACGCCGGTCAAGCCGGACGACTCGTGCATGCCACTGCTGGTCTTCGACGACTTGGGAAGCAACCAGCCGCTGCGGCCCGCTGACGCGCAAAAAGTTGTGCGGTCGATCCTGGAGGGCAAATACGCGTACCTCTGCCCGCCGGAGTACGTCAACACGGTGGTCGCCTCATTCCGCGACAATCCGATCCGGTTGCGCGAGCCGCGGTACGTCAAAGAGGCTTCGCACGTACGGCCTACCAACGTCAAAGTGCACGAACTGATCGCGCTAGTCGTCAACGATAAGCACGACATCCATCACATCCGCGAACGCGGCTATGTCGAATCGCCGGTGCGTATTAAATCGATCCTGTCCGAAATCGAACCCAGCGGACTGTTCGAGAAAGTGCCGGTCAAGAATTACCCGGACAAACACATCAAGGCGGTTCACGCCGCGGACTTCGTCGAGTACCTAGTCGCCGCGTGCGCTGCCGTGCCGCAAGGCAAGTCGGTGTACCCGTACGTGTTCCCCATCCGCAACGCAACGCGCCCGCCCAAGGAAATGTCGGTGCGGGCTGGTTACTTTTGTATCGACACGTTCACGCCGCTCAATCAGAACGCCTATTTAGCGGCCAAGCGAGCCGTCGATTGTGCGTTGACCGCTGCGGACCAAATCCTGCACGGTCGCCGCATGGCCTACGCACTCGTCCGGCCGCCGGGTCACCACGCCGAACACCGCGCGTTCGGCGGCTTCTGCTATTTCAACAACGCGGGCGTAGCGGCTCATTACCTGAGCAGTTTCGGCAAAGTTGCGATCCTTGACGTCGACTATCACCACGGCAACGGGCAAGAGAACATTTTCTATTCGCGCAACGATGTGTTCACGGTTTCCATACACGGCGATCCCGATTTCGCGTATCCATACTTCACCGGCTTTGCCGACGAGCGCGGCGAAGGGCCGGGCGAGGGATTCAACTTGAACATTCCGCTGCCCGAGATTCAGGACGGTGCCCAATATCGGCAAGCACTGCAAACCGCGATCCAAGCCGTCGCCGATTTCGGCCCGGCGTTTCTGGTCGTGGCCTTGGGCTTGGACCCCGCCAAAGGCGACCCGACCGGCACGTGGCTGCTCAAGCCGAAAGATTTCGAACAGAACGGCCGCATGCTCGCCGATCTCGGCCTGGCCACGTTGTTCGTGCAAGAGGGCGGCTATCGCACGCGGAATCTCGGGGTCAATGCGAGGCACTTCTTCGAGGGCTTTGTGGCAGGAGCGGAGGGTCGATGAGCCGATGCGAGGCTGCCGACAGTTCGCGAACGGGGTACAATAGAATTGAATGCCAGCGTAGTCGAGGTGAAAGTAATGAATGTCCAAATCGTAAACAATCGGATTTCCGGCACTCGAATTACCGTGTGGGACGTTTTGCACTATCTCGAAGGAGATTGGTCTCACGAGGAGATCGGTGACGTACTCGGACTTTCCGCTGAGCAGTTGAAGGCTGCGGAAAGGTATATCGACGAACATCGCGATGAGGTCATGAAGGTTCATCGTCAGATCGAATCCCGAAACGCGCGCGGCAACTCTCCGGAAGTCGACGCCAAGCTGGCATCCAGCCGCTCAGCAATCGGCATCATTAGAATCAAGCGACAAGAACAAACTTCCGGAGTCTGCTGAAATGGCTGTTGAGTCCATTTGTTCATCGCAACTTGATAGCGTCTCATTTCGGTATGACCTGACGCCACAGGACCGCAATGCGGTGAGAGCCGTCGTCGAATCGACCGGCTTCTTTTCCTCCGCTGAATCGGACGTGGCAGTGGAGTTGGTTGACGAGCGGTTGGCGAAGGGCGCGGCGTCGGGTTATGAATTTGTGTTTGCCGAGCGAGACGGCCAACTGTGCGGCTATGCTTGCTTTGGCCCCATCGCGTGTACCATCGCCAGCTTTGATCTGTATTGGATTGCCGTCGACAAAGCGTGTCAGCGCGAGGGGTTGGGGCGAAAGCTGTTGGAAGAATCCGAGCGGCTGATTCGCGATCAAGGCGGCCGGCGCGTGTACATCGAAACGTCGAATCGCGCCCAATATGCTCCCACGCGAGCTTTCTACCAGCGCTGCGGATATCGCTGCGACGCGGTACTGGCCGACTTCTACGCGCCGGGCGACGACAAGGTGATCTTCGTCAAGGCGCTGTGAGCGCCGGAAAACATCGGGTAGTGGTACAAGTTGCCGTAGCGGAAGTGGTGACACTTCCGAAGTCTCACGACTTCGGCTACCAAAATGTACCACTACCAAACATCGGCGTAGTTCGCATCGACCTCGCAGATTTGTTATACTGCCCTCCAACGCAGGAGGGCGGTATGGCTGGCCAAAACGGCAACGGCGTCGCCACCAACGGTGAGCATGGGGCAAGCAAGACGCCCGCAGACTTTTCGATTCACCGCTATCGCATTGATCTGACAAACCGCGATGTGTCCGGTGAGACCGTCGTTTGCGAAGATTTGGAAGACGTGTTCGGCGGCATTGCGCGCGGATTCAAGCTGCTGGAAGACTGCCCTGTCGACGACGCTTACGATCCGGCGGCCACGCTGATCATGAATCTGGGCCTGCTCAGCGGCACGGACTTCATGACGGGGCTGCGGACGTACTTTCTGGCGTACTCGCCGCTCAAGCGGTCGCTCAGCGGCAAGCCGTCGGCCATGTGGTCGGCCGGCAGCAGTAAATTCGGCACGAAGATTCGTTATTTGGATACCGACGAAATCATCCTCACCGGCCGCTGCGACGGTCCCACACTGCTGCACATTCACCGCGAAGATGTAGACAGCCCGCCGGTGTTTGACTTCCTCGACGGCTCAGACCTAGTCGGCCGTCACGTTAACGACCGCATCCAAGATCTGCACGGCCGCTTTCCCGAAGCGTTCTTCGCGGTGATCGGCCCGGCTGGCGAAAACTACCAGCACGTGCGCTTTGCGGCGATCGCGCTCTCGACGGTAAATCAACTGCGCAGCGGCGATGGAAAATCCCGCTGGTGCGGACGCGGCGGCATGGGGGGCGTGATGGGCTCGAAGAATCTGCTGGGCATCATCGCCGACACGCCCGACCGCAAGACCGCCAAGCCGCCGCCGATTTTGAAAGAAATCAACACCGAGGTCGCGCGCGGCAAAGGCAGCGCGCGGTTTCGCGACAAAGACAAATTCAACGGACTCGGCGGCACGTGGGCCAACTATGAAGCGTTGAATCCCGTGCACGCAATGCCCGAGATGAACTTTGTTCCAACCGGCACGGCCGTATCGGTGCCGCTGTATCGCGACAACGTCGAGCAGGGCCCGTACGTGATCAAGGACGAATCCTGTTTTCGCTGCGGCATAAGCTGCCACAAGAACGTGTACGACAAAGCGGACGACGGCAGAGCCGGCCGGTTCCGCGCGAAGCTCGACTACGAACCGCTGAATCTGCTCTCGTCGAACATCGGCATTTTCGACATCGACCAAGCGTTGGATCTGGTCGAACTGGTCGACGAACTGGGCATGGACTCGATCTCCTGCGGCACGACGCTGGCGTACGTGATGGAGTACAACCGCCGCCACCCCGATGCACCGATCGCCGACGGGCTATCGTATGGCGACTTTGAAAGGGCGCGACAGACCATCGACAGAATCGGCAACGGACAACTTGAACAAGTTGGTCAAGGCACTCTGCGCTTGGCCGAGCAAATGGGCGAAACCGAATACGCGATGCAATGCAAAGGAGTTGAATTTCCCGCGTACTTGCCGCAGACGAATCCCGGCTACCCGTGGGCGTTGGCTGGCGGCCACATGTCGATGCGCACTTACCTGCTGCTGTTGCACGAACGCGAAACAGGCATGGATTATTGGGTCGACGCGATCACCAACCGCGGCCTGAGCATCCTGCGCGATGATTTCCTGGGCATCTGCAAATTCAGCGGCATGACGGACGACCGGATGGTGCAAGCTGTCTCTGCGATGACCGGTCTGGCGCTCGACGTGCCGGCACTCAAGCAGGTCATCCGTCGCACATTCCTGCGTGGCTATCGCCTGGAACGCCGGCACGGGTTCACCGACGACGATTACGCGATGCCCGCCGAAATCCATCGCGAATACCCGCAAATCGAATTGCCGTATTTCAACACGCCGCAGTTTTTCGCTGAGTTAAGACAGCGCGTGACGGCTCGCATCGACGAACTCCTAGTGGAAGAAGGATTATCGTGAGGCCGCATGAACGTAACTGTGGAACTGCCGTCGGCTCTGGCCCGATATGCCCGCGGCCAGAGGTCCGTTGTTGCGACTGGCGAAAACGTCCGCGTGTTGTTCGATGCGCTTTGGCAACAGCACCCGCAACTGCGCGGCCGCGTGCTCGACAAACGAGATCAACTCTATCCCTATCTCGTCCTGCTGAAGAACAACGAGCGACTGGGACCGCAGGACTTACGTACGATAACGTTGCAAGACGGCGACAAGTTAGAAATCATGACGCTGGCCGGCGGCGGCTGAAAGGAGCAACCTGATGAACGCTGCGGAACTGTTCGTGAAGTGTTTGGAGGCGGAGAACGTCGAGTACATCTTCGGCGTGCCGGGCGAAGAGAACGCTCATTTCATGATCGCCCTGGAAGACTCGCCGATAAAATTCATCCTCACGCGGCACGAGCAAGCCGCCGCGTTCATGGCCGACGTGTACGGGCGGTTGACCGGTCACGCGGCCGTGTGCCTGGGCACATTGGGGCCGGGCGCGACGAATCTGACGACCGGCGTGGCCGATGGCAATATGGACCGGGCGCCGATGATCGTGATCACCGGCCAGGCCGACAGCCGCCGGCAGCACAAGGAAAGCCATCAGAACATGGACGTGGTGCACATGTTCAAACCGATGACGAAATGGGCCACGCCGATCATTCATCCCGATAACATTCCCGAAGTCGTCCGCAAGGCTTTCAAACTGGCTACTACCGAAAAGCCCGGCGCCTGTCACATCGAACTGGCCGACGACATTGCCGCATGGCCGGCCAACGGTAAGCCAATCGTTCCGAAACAACTGCGGCGTCCCGTGCCGGACGACAAGATTGTGAATCAGGCGATGGACCTAATTCGCCAAGCCAAGCGGCCGATCATTTTGGCCGGAAACGGCACGATTCGTCGCCGAGCCGCCAAGCAACTACAGATCTTCGCCGAGCAAACGGGCATCGGCGTGGCTTGCACATTCATGGGCAAAGGCTGCGTGTCGCGCGAAGCACCGTACAGCCTGTTCACCATCGGGCTGCAAGCCAAAGATCACGTCGCGTGCGCGTTCGACGCGGCCGATCTGGTGATTGCGCTGGGCTATGATCTCGTCGAGTACAATCCCAACGTTTGGAACAAGGTCGAAGACAAGAAGATCATTCACATCGACTTCCTGCCGGCCGAAGTCGACGAATACTATCGCGTTGACGTCGAGGTTGTCGGTGATTTGGCGCATTCGCTGTGGATGTTGAACGAACGGGTAAAGCAAGAGCCGATTAAGTTTGACTTACGGCAGCAGCGCACCGTGCGCGAGCAGATGCTGAAGGACTTCGCCGAGCATAAGGACGACGACACCGAAGGCTTGATCCGCCCGCAGAAGGCCATCTGGGATGTGCGGCAGGTGCTCGGGCCGCACGACATTCTGCTCAGCGACGTCGGCGCTCACAAAATGTGGGTCGCCCGCTACTATCAATGCGACGAGCCGAACACGTGCTTGATCTCCAACGGCTTTTGCTCGATGGGCTTTGCCTTGCCCGGCGCAATTGCGGCCAAACTGGTGCATCCCGACCGCCGCGTGCTGGCCTTGTGCGGCGACGCCGGATTCATGATGAACGTGCAGGACCTGGAAACGGCCAAACGATTGGGCACGAACATCGTCGTGATGATTTGGGAAGACAACGCCTACGGATTGATCGCTTGGAAACAGCAGAACCAGTTCGGCCGCCACACCGATCTGTCGTTTACCAATCCCGACTTTGTGAAATTGGCCGAAGCCTTCGGCTGCAAGGGTATGCGCGTGAACAACTCGCGCGACCTGGCCGCCGCACTGGAAGAAGCCTTCGCCGCCAACGTGCCGGTGCTGCTGACCATCCCCATCGACTATCGCGAAAACGCCCGGCTAACCGAACGCTTGGGCCAGATC